>DATMZL010000024.1:0-6622 GCA_035607075.1 Polyangia bacterium | reverse complement strand
TCGGGCGCGACGTATTCGGGCGTTCCCCAGGTCAGGCTGGCGCCCGTGACGCTCGCGACCGACACGACGCGCGCATTGCCGAAATCGCCCAGCTTCGCCCCGGTCGATTCCAGGAACACGTTCTCCGGCTTCACGTCGCGGTGGATCACGCCACGCGCGTGCGCGTGATCGAGCGCGCGCGCCAGATCGACGAAGATGGGCCACGCGGCGTCCAGTGCCAGCTTCCCTTCGCGCTGCAGGCGCGCGCGCAGCGTCTCGCCCGCCATCAGCTCCATCGCCAGGAACGGGACGCCGTTCTCTTCCCCGCTATCGAGCACGCTGACGATCCCGGGATGGGCGAGCGAACGAGCGAGCTCGGCCTCGCGCGAGAAGCGCCGCCGCACGACGGGATCGCTGGCGAACTGCGGCCGCAGCTGCTTGAGCGCGACGTCCGGTCCGCCCGCGGCGACCGCGGCGCGATGAACCAGCGACGTCCCGCCGCCGCCCAGCGGATCGAGGACGCGGTAGCGGCCCGCGACGACCCGGTCCGTCAACGTTGCTCTCCGAGCAGCGCGACGACCTCTTGCTCCGCGTCGACGGCCAGCGCGAGGTCCTGGATCTCTCCGTCGAGCCGCGCGATCTCGTCCGGCGCCGCCGCCGCGTTCGCGCGGGCCGCGAGCAAGCAGAGATCGTCCAGCCGGCTCGCCACGCGCAGCAACTCGCCCCGGAAGACGACCGCCGCCTTTTCCTCGCGGCGCATCTCCTCCAGCGCCGCCTGCCGATCGTCGGGCACCGACACGTCGAAGCGCCGGCGCTGGCCCACGGCGGCCAGGCCGTTGGCCGCCAGGGTCGCGCGATTGACGAGGGCGTTCGTCAGCTCGCCACGGCCGAGCGCCGCGAGCTTCTCGATTCGTTCCAGGATGTGTCCGACCAGGCGCCGGTCCTGGCGGCCGGGCAAGCGCGCCAGCAGATCGGCGAGCCCGTGAACGCCGCCGTCGCGCGGTCCCGACGGGCCCGGTGCGATGAGCGGCGCCCGGCAACGAACGACCGCCCGACGGAATGCAAAACCCCACAAGGAGAGGACGATCGGGGAGATGGCGAGCAGGTCCATGAAAAAGTGGTGCGGGAGTAACCTCGTGAGGAAATTGGGCGCCAAGTAAAAAAGCATGCTGGCGCCGGCGGTCTGTCGCTTCGTCATCTCCCACAGCTTCTTGCGCATCCCGGGCATCTTGAACGCGCTCCCGCTTCGCATGACGGCGTCGAAACCCGCTGCTTCCAGCCGCTTGATCAGCCGCTTCGCAGTCGCCTCCGTGACGTCCCGCGCGACGATGAACGGCACGCGCGGCGCCCGCCGATGGCCGCCCTTTTCGATCGCGATCGAACCCGGCGGCAGCTCGTCGAGCAGCTTGTAGAGCGCGACGTGCTTCGTCGCGTCGATCTTGTCGCCCGGCTGTCCCGGCCCGACCACCAACACGGATGCGCCGTTCTCCTGATGATCGATCCGCAGCAGCGCCGCGCCGCAGTCGGCGCACGCCGCGGCGGCCGCAACCATCCAGCCACCGCACTTCGGGCAGGCACGGCGCGCGGGCGCCGCCGCCGCAGCGGCGCCCGCCGCCGGAACCAGCGCGTTCGACGTCGGTGCCGAAGCGTCGTCCGCAAGGGCGCGCGCCAGATCCTCGGCGGTCGCGAAGCGGTCCAGCGGATCCTTGGCCAGCGCGCGCGCGATCGCGGCGTCGATCGCGGGCGGCAGGTCGGGCGCCAGGCCCCGCGCGCGCGGCGCCTCGCTGTCGACGTGCTGGCGCATCAGCTGATAAGGCGAATCACCGTAGAACGGCAGCCGCCCCGTTGCGGCCTCGAACAGCATCACGCCCAGGCTGTAGATGTCGCTGCGCGGATCGGCGTGGCCGTCGACGACCACTTCGGGCGCCATGTACTCGGGCGTCCCGAGCACGGCGTTCGCCGTTGTCAGCCCCGACAGCTCCACGGTCCGCGCCAGGCCGAAGTCGCACAGCCGGACATCCAGCTGCAGCTGCAGCCGCGGTCCCGCGCCGCACAGCACGTTGGACGGCTTGACGTCGCGGTGGACGACGCCGGCCCGATGCGCCGCCGCCAGGGCGCCGCACAGCTGCGCCGCCAGATCGCGGACCTCGTCGGCGGCGAGCGCCCGCCGCGCCGCCAGCCGATCGGCGAGATCGCCGCCCGGGTGATAGTCCATGACAAGGAACAGCTGACCGTCGCTGTCGACGACGTCGTGAATCGCGAGCACGTTCGGGTGCGAAATCTTGCTGACGATCTCGACCTCGCGCCGGAAACGCTCGACGACCGCGGCGCTCTCGCGCAGGTGCGGGTAGAGGATCTTGAGCGCGACCTCTGCGCCCGTCCGCTCGTCGCGCGCGCGCACGACCTCGGCGATCGCCCCCCGCCCGACCGGTGCGAGCACGCGGTAGCGGCCGGCCAGCATCCCGGGTAGGCCGGACGTCGACGCACCCACCGTCACGGCCCGGATCTTGGCACAAGCTGGGGCGCGAGGGCGTCGGAAGTAGTCGCTCCGCGCCGCAGGCGCGGTGTGCGACTATTGTTTTTTCTGTAGCCGTTATCCCGCGCTTCGCGCGGGAACGGCTAGAACGCCTCTCCGGCGGGTGTTAGGGTCGGTTGGCGTTGCTGCTCAGCCTCCCCTTCGCGATCGCCGTCGCCCTGCTGGCCGTCGATCCGCCTCCGGCGGCCGCGCCGCCCAATCCGCAGCCGGCGCCGGCGCCGACCGAGATCGAGGGACCGCCCTCGAAGACCGGTCCGCGGCCGCTGCTCGGCGTGACGCCGCGGCCCGGGCAGTCGTCGCCAGAGCTGGCGAAGATGCCGAAGGATCCGGCCCAGCGCCGCGAATGGCTGAAGACGCAGCTCGACGAGCTGTTCGGCGCGAAGGCGTTCGCGAACGCGAAGATCTCCGCGATCGTCGTCGATGCCGACAGCGGCAAGACGCTGTACGCGCACGCCGAGAAGACGGCGCTCAACGCCGCCTCGAACGTGAAGATCGTGACGTCGGCGGCCGGGCTTTCTCTGCTGGGCCCCGAGTACCGCTGGCGAACGACTCTGTCGGTCGTCGGCCCGCCCAGCGGCCCGCCGCTGCCCGCGAGCGGCGAGGTCCCCGGCGATCTCTACGTGCGCGGCTCCGGCGATCCGACGCTGGTGACCGAGGATCTCGCGGCGATGGTGGGCGATCTGGCCGCGCTCGGCCTGCGCAAGGTGCGCGGCGCGCTGATCGTCGACGACAGCTTGTTCGAGGGCGGCTATGTCCCGCCCGCCTACGATCAAAAGAACGACTCGACCGCGTCGCGCGCGCCCGCGTCGGCGGCGTCGCTGAACGGTAACGTCGTCGCCGTGACGGTGGTTCCGGGCGCGGCGGCCGGCGCCCCCGCGCACGTCGTCGTCGATCCGCCGTCGCCGTATTTCACGATCGCCGGCCGTGTCGTGACGACGGCCAGCGGGCCGCACGCGCCCGCCGTCGACACGAAGGAGGAACCGGCGCACACGCGCGTCAACGTCGCGGGGCGCATCCGCGTGGGCGCCGATCCGCGCACGTTCTATCGCCGCGTCGCGCAGCCGTCGCTGTTTCTCGGCTACACGCTGAAGCAGGTGATGGAACGCCGGGGGATCACCCTCGGCGCAGTGAAAGTGGGCAAGTCGCCCGCCCAGGGCCTGCGCGTGCTGGCCGCGCACGACTCGTCGCCGCTGGCGGTGGCCGTCCAGGATCTCAACAAGCGATCCAACAACTTCGCCGCCGAGCAGCTGCTCCGCACGATGGGCGCCGAGATCGGCGGCCGCCCGGGAAACTGGGACAAGGGCCTGAAGGCGGTCGATCGCTACCTGAACGGCATCGGCATCAAGAGCGGTTCGTACCAGATGCAGAACGGATCCGGCCTCTACGACTCGAATCGCTTCTCCGCCGAACAGATCGTCACGATCCTGCGGGCGGCGTCCCGCGACTTCCGCATCTCGGCCGAGTTCCTTGCGTCGCTGGCGGTCGCCGGCACCGACGGAACGATCGCCCACCGCATGGGCGGCACGCTGGCAGAGCGCTACGTGCGCGCGAAGACCGGCACGCTCGCGACCGTCAGCTGCCTGTCGGGATTCGCCGGCTCACCAGGGCACACACCCCTGGTGTTCTCGATCATCGTGAACGACGTGCCCACGGCGACCGAGGCGCGGCGCGCGCAGGACCGCGCGGCCGAAATCTTGGTTGCCTACTTGGAAGGCGACGCCAGCGCGAAGCCCTGAGCGTGCCCCGCCCTCACCGGGCCGGCGCGTGACAGGTCGCCGTCCTCATCGCGGCGATCCTTGAGAAGCTTCTCCCGCTCTTCGGGTGCCAGCCTCTGCCATCCGCGTCCGCCCTCCCCCTCGTCCATCGCGTCCTTCCACTCGTTCGATCCGGGACTGATGTGCCGCAACTGCATGCTGCCTCCCGTTGTTGCTCGCCCGATCCGCAACGACGATTCTACCGAAAAAATTCCCCGGGCGATGGGCGATTTCTTCGCTCGAGCTCGCGATTCGATCTCGATGCTCGCAGTATGCGGCGGCTACTGTTTTCGGCGTGTTTCCAGGTCGCTCTTTGTTGGTTACTTGGGCCGCTTGGGCTGATCGCGTGGGGAGCCGCCGAGCTTTGCTCGGCGCGTACCATCGCGGGAGGGTTTGGGAACCCTCTGAGGGTTCCCATCCATGTTGAATTCCAAGGGCGTTTCTTTCAGGATGTCCGCCGGATGAGACGCACACCGCTCTACGACGCCCACGTACGGCTGGGAGCGAAGATGGTGGACTTCGGCGGATGGGAGATGCCTGTCTCCTACCCGACGGGAATTCTGGAAGAGCACCGCGCGACGCGCACCGCGATCGGCCTGTTCGACGTCTGCCACATGGGCGAGGTGCACTTCCTCGGCGCCGGCGCGGCCGCCACGGTCCAGCGCCTGGTCACGAATGATGTCGCCCGCTTGGAGAATGGCCGCGCCTTTTACACGGTCGCGTGCCTGCCGTCGGGCGGGATCGTCGACGACCTGATCGTTTATCGCCTGCAGCCCGACCACTACGTCGCGGTGGTGAACGCATCCAACATCGACAAGGACGTCGACTGGTTCCAGGAACATCGCGGCGCAGGCTGCGACATCCAGGACCGCTCCGAGAGCACCGGACTGATCGCGTTCCAGGGGCCGGCCGCCCTGCAGACGCTCCAGCCGCTGACGAGCTTTCCACTGGAACGATTGCGCACGTTCAGCATCGCCACGGATGTGACGATCGGCGGGCTGCCGGCGTGGATCGCGCGCACGGGCTACACAGGCGAGGACGGCTTCGAGATCTTTTGCGCGGCGCAGGATGCGGCGCCCCTGTGGGAGAAGCTCGTCGACGCGGCCGGCAAGGTCGGCGGCAAGCCGGTCGGGCTCGGCGCGCGCGACACGCTGCGCCTCGAGGCGCGGCTGCCGCTCTACGGCAACGACCTCAGCGACGAGACAACGCCGCTCGAGGCGGGGCTTGGCTGGGTCGTGAAGCTGGACGGCGAGGACTTCATCGGTCGCGATGCGCTGCGCGCGCAGGCCGCCACCGGCGTCGCGCGCAAGCTGACCGGGTTCGTGATGACGGAGCGCGGGATCGCCCGCCACGGCTACCCGATCCACGAGGCGGACGGCGCCGCGGTCGGAGCGGTCACGTCGGGCAGCCCCGCGCCGACGTTGAACCAGAACGTCGGCCTGGGCTACGTGCCGACGCGACTGAGCGCCACGGGGACGAAGCTTTGGATAGACTGCCGCCGCAAGCGGGTGGCCGCCGAGGTGGTCAGCGGTCCGTTCTACAAGCGAGCAAAACGAGGAGAATCATGAGCGCCCAGTATCCCGACGATCTTTTCTACACGAAGGACCACGAGTGGGCGCGCATCGAGGATCGCGACGGCACGAAGGTCGCGACCATTGGCGTCACCCGCTTCGCGGTCGAACAGCTGGGCGACGTCACGCAGGTCGACCTTCCCAAGGAGGGTGAATCGGTCAAGCAAGCCGAGGTGTTCGGCTCGGTCGAATCGGTGAAGGCCGTCTCGGATTTGTTTGCGCCGCTGACCGGTAAGGTCGTGAAGGTCAACTCGCCGCTCTCGGATTCGCCCGAATACGTCAACGAGGATCCGTATGACGAGGGGTGGATGATCCAGGTCGCCGTCAGCAACGCCAAGGAGCTGGACGCGCTGCTCGACGCCGAGGCCTATCAGGCGTTCCTGCGCGAACAGGCCGAGTGAAGGGCGCGGCGAAGTCGATGGCGGATTTTCCCGCGCGCCACATCGGTCCGGACGAGGCCGACGAAGCGGCGATGTTGCGCGCGATCGGCGCCGGCTCGCTGGACGATCTGGCCGCCGAGACCGTGCCCGCCGACATCCGCTTCGCGGGTGCGCTGGATCTGCCCGCGCCCGTCGACGAGGCGGCCGTGCTGGGCGAGCTGCGCGCGCTGGCGGCGAAGAACCAGATCTGGAAGTCGTTCATCGGCATGGGCTACTCCGACTGCATCACGCCGGCCGTCATCCAGCGCAACATCCTGGAGAATCCCGGCTGGTACACCGCGTACACGCCGTACCAGGCGGAGATCTCGCAGGGACGCCTGGAGGCGCTGATCAACTACCAGA
>DATMZL010000028.1:0-2544 GCA_035607075.1 Polyangia bacterium | reverse complement strand
TTGTCGCGCGAACGCGCTGGCGGGCTCGGACAACTCTTCTCGATCGAAAGTACGCTTCGCAGCACAGCCGTCAACGGAATTTTTTTTGATGTAGGTGTCACCTTTCCGGGTGGGGTGACTCCAAGGGGTCGTGAGCATCGGTCCGGCCATCCTGGAAGCGACGCGTGCCGACGACACGGATGAGGCGCTGGTGGCGCGCGCCCGCGCCCGCGATGCGGCAGCGTTCGAGTTGCTGATGCGGCGCCACAACCAGCGCGTCTACCGGGTCGTGCGCTCGCTGCTGCGCGACCCAGCCGAGATCGAGGACGCCATCCAGCAGGCGTACCTGCAGGCGTTCTCGCACCTGGACCAGTTCGGCGGCAACGCGCGCTGGTCGACCTGGGTCTGTCGGATCGCCATCAACGAGGCGCTGGCGCGCATTCGCCAGCGCGGCCGATTCGTATCGATTGACGCAGCCAGCGAGGAGGCCATGGCAGATTTCTCGAAGGGACCGAGTGGCGATCCGGAACGTGTGGCAGCCGGACGCGAGTTCGGCCACCTGGTCGAGCAGGCGATCGACGGCCTGCCCGACATCTACCGGTCCGTCATGATCCTGCGCGAGGTCGAAGGGATGACGACCGAGGAGACGGCCTCCGTCCTCGACGTCGAGGTCGACGTCGTGAAGACGCGTCTTCACCGCGCGCGCGCGGCGCTGCGCGAGGCGATCGAGGATCGCGTCGGCGAGCAGATGCGCACCGCGTTCACGTTCGGCAACGAACGCTGCGATCGCGTCGTCGCCGCCGTGCTCACGAAGCTGAACCTCGGGACGCGTTCGTAGCGCGCACGCGCGGCGCGCGCGTTTCGCGTCCGTGCGTCACCTTTGCGCTCCTTCCGACTCTGCCAGTTGGAAGGAGCAAACGATGGACACGTCAGACGCGAAGCGGTTGGCACTTCTGGGAACTCTGTTGGTCGCCGGAGCGGCGACCGCTGGTTGCAGCAGCGATTCGTCCGGCACGCCGGCCACGCACATGATCGATCCGGCGCTGGCGGCGCAGGGCAAGGACATCTTCCGGAACGACACGTTCGGCGACGAAACTTTCTGGACCGACACGTTGCGAATGAACGAAGCGATCTCGACTGTCGATCCGACGACGGCCCTCGCCGTGGGTCTGAAGGTCGACGCCGAGGCGCTCCCGGCCGAGGTCGTTGCGGGCGTGATGGACAAATCGATCCCCCTCGACAAGCCGGCGACAACCATCGCGCTGCTGAAGCTCAACGCGGTGATCGGCGTCAAGGCCACGGTCGAGAGCGTGAACGGCACCGACACGCTGACCCGCGTCGGCATCACGTGCGCGCTCTGCCATTCGAACGTCGACAATTCGTTCGCGCCGGGGATCGGCAAACGGATGGACGGCTGGGCGAACGACGACCTCGATCCGGGGCTGATCATCTCGCTGTCGCCCGCGCTCGATGGTCCGACGAAGGACATCTACAAGGCGTGGGGCAAGGGCAAGTACGACCCGCGCTTCAATCTGGACCACATGGTCGGGCCGCAGGTGATTCCGCCCGCCTACGGGTTGCTGGGCATCAACCGGATCACAGCGACGGGCGACGGCGACAAGATCGAGTACTGGAACCGCTACGTCGCCGTCACGCAGATGGGTGGACACGGATCGTTCATGGAGCCGCGCACGGGCGTCAGCGTGACCAACGGGACCGACGACCAGGTGTCGTCGAAGCTGCCCGCGCTGCAGGAGTACCAGCTGTCGATCGCGGCACCGATGCCGCCGGCCGACAGCTTCAACGCCGACGCGGCTGCTCGCGGCAAGCAGGTGTTCGAGGGGGCGGGGAAGTGCTCGACCTGCCACAGCGGCCCGATGCTCACGGACGCGAACGGCAAGCTCCACGATCCCAGCGAGGTGGTCAGCGAGCCCGAGCCCGGCGACGCGCCCAGCTACGCGTCGCGCAGCGCGACCAAGAAGTACCGGACGGCGCCGCTGCACGGCCTCTGGCAGCACCCGCCGTACTTCCACAACGGCAGCGCCGCCACGCTGGATGACGTCGTCGAGAAATACGATTCGCGCAAGTCGCTGGGCCTGTCGACGGACCAGAAGGCGGACCTCGTGCAGTACTTGAAGTCGCTCTGACGCGCGGGCGACCGCCGCAGCGTCACGGCACGCCGTTCAACCCCTGGATGGTCGAATTCGTGATCGTGACGCTGTGGCAGTTCGTACCGACCGCGGTGCCGGCGTTGGTGGTGCTGCCCGTCTGGGCCTGCGTCCAGCGGCCGCCGGTGTTCCCGGTCATCGTGGTGTCGGCGATCTTCAGGTCGCCGCCGAAGTTGTTGCTGGTGAAGAAAAGCCCGCCGCCGAACGCCTTGGTGCCGGCGGCGTTGTTCAGGATCGCGTCGCCGCACAGGTTCACGTCGACGTCGTTGCCGTCGCTGTAGATGGCGCCGCCGTTGCCGCCCGAGCCAATCTCGTACTGACCGTTGTTCATCACGGAGCACATCGTTTGATCGGCGTTGTTGGCGTCGTGCCCCACCGCGTGATTGCCCGTGAACAG
>DATMZL010000258.1:0-2406 GCA_035607075.1 Polyangia bacterium | reverse complement strand
AGCCGTGCGTCTTGTGCTGACAAGGAACGTCCTTGCTGACCTGGTAGCGGTGGTGGTCGCTGTCAACCTTCGTGATCGTCGTGCGCGTGACGCCGCCGCCGTCGCGCCAGTGCGCCAGCTCGCGCGCGCCGAGCTCGATGTTCGTCACCGGATTCATCAGGTCCTTCCAGGCGACGCCGCGCACGTTTCCGTTCGTGCAGTGCTCTTTCTCGTCGAGCATGCAGCGGATCGCCATCAATCCGCCGTCCTTCGCGTAGATCTTTCCGTTGCGCGTGTACGCGCGCGCGGCCTTCTCGTTCATGTCGCTCTCGTTGACCATGATCGCGAGGAGCAGCGTCGGTGACAGATCGTGGCGCTTCGCAGATGCGTTGACCGCGTCGGCGATCTTGCGGCACTGCGACGGCGTCCACGCGGGCGTCTGCCAGCGGATGCGTTCCTTGACCGAGCAGATCGTCTGCGCGAGGCAGCTCTCCGCGACGACGTTCGGGACGCTGATCGCAGGGGCGGGGGCCGTCACAGCGGGTGAATCGGGCGTCGCCGTAGTGTCGGCGGCGGCGGCATGAGAGGTGGCTCCGAGACCACCACCGAACAGAGCCGCAGCAGCAAGCGACAAAGATAACTTTGGCTTATCGGCCAGCACGTGAACCCCCTTGCTTGTTTTGAGAACGGGCGCCGAGTCGTGAAGTCGGCGTTACAGGGTTTTGCTTTGGCGACGCGGTACCCCGCGTCGGGAGACGCAAAGATTTGATCCGCCGCGACAGTAAGGCAAGAGGGTTATCGAATTATTTCGCGGACAGAGCGGCGATGCGTCGTAATGGAAATTGCAGAAAGTATCGACGCGAAACACGCGCGCGATCTTTTCCCGCAGGGTGCTTCTTTCAGATAGCCGCGATCCCGCGCAGCGCGCGGGGGCGGCTAGAATCACGGGCGATGAAAGACGACCCGCGCAGCCCGCTCGCCACGCCGGCGATCGACGAGATCTGGCGGCACACGGCCGCGCAGATCGGGTTCACGATCGCGCGCACCAGCGACGCGTACGCGACAAGCGATGGCCGCGGCGTCATCGCGATCGGCGCCACCGAGACGCTGGACGACGACGACGCGCTGGCGCAGCTGGTGTTCCACGAGATCTGTCACGCCGTGACGGAAGGCGAAGCGGCGTTGAGGGAGCCGGACTGGGGGCTGGACAACATCCCCGAGCACACGGTGCGCGAGCACGCCTGCTTGCGCGTGCAAGCGCGCCTCGCCGAGCGCTTCGGCCTGCGCGCGGCGATGACGCCGACGACGCCGTACCGGACGTACTACGCGGCGCTGCCGCGCGATCCGCTGGCGGCCGCGGCCGACGATCGGGACGCGGCCGCGCGCGCATCGGTCGCGTGCGCGCGTTTCGAAGCGTCGCCGTGGCGCGCGCCCGTCGAGCGCGCGCTGGCCGAAACCGCGGCGGCGATCGGCGTGGTCGTCGAGACGCATCCGCTCGGCTTCGCGCTCGGGCCGGCGGCGGAAACGTGCGGCAGCTGCGGCTGGCTCTACGAAGGCGGCCGCGGAACGGCTGTCGCGCGCTGCCGGCAGAGTGCGCCCGCCAACGGTGAAGGCGCGCGCACGGCGCGAAGTCATCCCGCCTGCGCGCACTGGGAGCCGGCCGTCGACTGCCGTACGTGCGGCGCCTGCTGTCGCGAGGCCTACCATTCGGTCACCGTGTCGATGCGCGATCCGGTGGTCTGGCAAGAGCCCGATCTGATCGTGCGGCACGGACCGCGCTTCGAGATCCGCCGCGAGGGCTCACGCTGCGCGGCCCTCGACGTCAAGGGCGGCGAGGGCCGCAGCTACACATGTACGATCTACGACAACCGCCCGCGCCCGTGCCGTGAGTTCGCGGCCGGCGGCCGTCACTGCCTGGACGCGCGCCGGCGCGTTGGTCTCAGCGCCAAGCCGCAGATGCATGGCTGAGACGGTCGATCTCTTCGTCCCGCTGGACGAGCTCGATGATCCGCTCGCGCCGCGCCTGGAACGCGCGCTCGGCTGGTCGCGCGGTCAGGCCGGCGCGCTGCGGGTGCTGCGGCGATCGCTGGACGCGCGCAAGGGGCGCCCGCTGGGGCAGCGCCTGCGTGTGCTTGTCGCGCGCAAGGGCGAGGCGCTCGCCGAGACGCCGCCGGCGACGGCGCCGTCGCCGCGCTGGCCGGCAGGACGCGCCGCGCCGCGCGTCGTCGTCGTCGGCTCGGGCCCGGCGGGCTCCTGGGCGGCGCTGCGGCTCGCCGAGGCGGGTGTCCCAGTCACGATCGTCGAGCAGGGCAAGCCGGTGCAGCCGCGCCGCCGCGATCTCGCGCTGCTGACGCGCGGGCAGCTGACCGAGAGCTCGAACTACTGCTTCGGCGAGGGCGGGGCAGGGACGTACTCCGACGGCAAGCT
>DATMZL010000032.1:0-4859 GCA_035607075.1 Polyangia bacterium | reverse complement strand
CTGTTCATCGCCGAGGGGGAGCGCGCCGTCGAGGCGGTGCAGAAGCGCAACGGGCGCATCTTCCTGGACCTCAAGCTGCACGACATCCCGGAGACGGTGGCGCGCGCGGTGCACAGCGCGGCGCGCGTCGAGGCCGAGCTGCTGACGGTCCACACCTCGGGCGGCTTCGAGATGCTGTCGCGCGCGGCCGAGGCCGCCGCGGGCAAGGTGAAGATCCTGGGCGTGACGGTGCTGACCAGCCTGGTCGAGGACGACCTGCGCGCGGAGGGTATCGAACAGACGATCCCGGAGATGGTGAAGGCGCGCGCGCGCATCGCGGCGCGGGCGGGGATCGCGGGCCTTGTCTGCTCGCCGCTGGAGATCGAGGCGGCGCGCGCGGCGGCGCCGGGGTTGCTCATCGTCGTCCCCGGCATCCGACCGGCGGCGGGCGCAGGCGCTGCCAAGGGTGATCAGAAGCGGGTCGCGACGGCGGGGCAGGCGATCGGGGCGGGCGCCGACTACCTGGTCGTCGGGCGGCCGATCCGCGACGCGGCGGATCCGGCGGCGGCGTTCGACGATGCGGTCCGCGAAGTCGAAGCCGCGATGTGACCGAAGCCCGTTACATCTTCCATCTTTCGATCCCCGTCGCGGATCTCGACGCCGCGAAGCGCTTCTACACGGACGTGCTCGGCGCGCGCGTCGGGCGGACGACCGACGACTGGCTGGACGTGCTGCTGTGGGGACATCAGATCACACTGCAGCATCTGCCGGGCGAGGTGCGGGCGCCCGAAGCGCAGGGCAAGCGTCACTTCGGCGTCATCCTGCCCTGGGCCGAGTGGGAGGCGCTGGGTGAGCGGCTGCGGGCGCGCGGGACGCCGTTGCTCGCGCCACCGACGGTGACGAAAGCCGGTACGCCGGAGGAGCAGGGGAAGATCTACCTGGCGGACCCCAGCCACAACGTCATCGAGATCAAGACGTACCGTGATCTCGCCGCGACGATCGGGTACGAGGCTGAGTGAGCAAGCGCATCGTCTTCGGCGTTCGTCCCATTGGCGAGCTGGTGCGCGTACGGCCCGACGACATCAACGTCATCTACGTCGCCGACGGGACGCGCGGTCCGGAGATCGACGCGGTCGTGCAGGCGGCGAAGGAGCGGCGCGTGTCGGTCGAGTTCCGCCCGCGCCGGATGGTCGCCGAGCTGGCGGGCGAGGCCGTGCACCAGGGGATCGTCGCGATCGCCGGACGCTTTCGCTACGCGACGCTGGACGAGCTCTTGGCGGCGGCGAACGAGGCCGGCCAGCCCGCGTTGATCGTGCTGCTGGACGGCATCACCGATCCGCACAACCTGGGCGCGATCGCCCGCAGCGTCGAGGTGCTGGGCGCGCACGGCGTCGTCATCCCGTCGCGCGGCTCGGCGTCGGTCACGCCGGGCGCGGTGAAGGCGTCGGCGGGTGCGACCGAGCGCGTCCGCATCGCCGAGGTGCAGAACCTGCTGCGCGCGATCGATGCGCTGCGCGAGGCGGGCGTCCGCGTGCTGGGCGCGGGCGCAGGCGACGGCGAGCAGCTCGACCGCGTCGAC
This sequence comes from Polyangia bacterium, assembly GCA_035607075.1. Lineage (GTDB taxonomy): Bacteria > Myxococcota_A > Polyangia > Fen-1088 > Fen-1088 > JADGRB01. The sequence goes on along the minus strand of DATMZL010000032.1, from coordinate 3,301 downwards.
TTCAAGCAGCCGACCGCGCTGGTCATCGGCGCGGAGGGGAAGGGGATGCGCGAGGCCGTCGCCCGCCGCTGCGACGGGCTGTTCCACATCCCGCAGCGCGGCGCGGTCTCGTCGTTGAACGCGTCGGTCGCCGCCGCGATCGCCCTCTACGAAGCCGCCCGCCAGCGCGGGTGGTAGGATTTCCGGCGCAACTCGCGCTGACGCCGGGCCGATGACCCCGGCAAGATGGGAGCTGTCATGACCAAGCTGACGCTGTGGAACAACACCGATCTCGACCTCGTGTCGCGGGGGTTGATGAAGCCCGAAGACGTTCGAACAGAAACGGTGGAAGCGCTGGTGGACACCGGTGCCACGCAGCTCGTTCTTCCGATGGACCTCTGCCAGCGGCTCGGAGTCAGCTGGCTCAAGCCTCTCGCCGTCCGGTTGGCGGACGGCAAACCGCAGGAGGTTCCGCATGCCGGGAGCATCCGGATCAGCATCCTCGGGCGCGAGATGGAGTGCGATGCCCTGGTGATGCCGGCCGGGACGAAGCCGCTCATTGGCCAGGTCCAGCTCGAAGTTCTGGATCTGATCGTTGACGCGAGATCACGTGAGGTCCGCGCCAACCCGGCGAATCCTGACGGGCCGGTCCTCTACATCCTCGCTGCGGCGTAGCCGTCCGGGCCCCGGGCTGGTAAAGTGCCCGGCCCGGAGGTTCAAGAAGCATGTCGTCGTCCCGCATTCCCGTTGCCGTCGTGGGGGCCACTGGCCTCGCCGGCCAGCAGTTCCTCGCGTCGCTCGCCGGTCACCCGTTGTTCGAGGCCAAGAAGCTCGTGGCGTCTGCCCGCTCCGCGGGGAAGAAGTTCGCGGATGCGATCAAGGACGACAAGGGCGCGTCGAAGTGGTTCTGCAGCGAGCCGCTCGCGGATGAGCACGCCGGCCTCGTGGTCGAGGACTCGGCGACGATGACGACCGACGGTGTGCGGCTGGTGTTCTCGGCCGTCGAGGCCGACGTCGCGCGCGAGCTGGAGCCGCGCTGCGCGGCGAACGTTCCCGTCATCTCGACCGCCAGCGCGTTCCGCTACGAGCCGGACGTGCCGGTGTTCCTGCCGGGCGTCAATTGGGACCACGCGGCGCTGATTGACGTGCAACGCAAGAAGCGCGGCTGGAAGGGCTTCGTGTCGCCCGGTCCGAACTGCACCACCGTCGGCCTCGCGATCACGCTGAAGCCGCTGGACGACGCGTTCGGCGTGTCGCGCGTCATCATGACGTCGATGCAGGCGCTGTCGGGCGCCGGCCGTTCACCGGGCGTGTCCGCGATGGACATCCTCGACAACATCGTCCCCTACATCCCGAAGGAAGAAGAGAAGGTCGAGAAAGAGACCCTCAAGATCCTCGGCAAGCTGTCGGGCGACGCGATCGCCAACGCGCCCGTGACGGTGTCGTGCACCTGCACGCGCGTCAACGTGCTGGAAGGCCACACCGAGTCGGTGTTCGTCGAGCTGAAGAAGAAGGCCAGCCTCGACGACGTGAAGGCCGCGTGGCGCGCGTTCGGCAAGGAGATGGCGGAGCTGAACCTGCCGTCGATGCCGAAGCACTTGATCAGCGTCAGCGACGACCCGTTCCGTCCTCAGGTGCGGCTGGATCGCGACGCCGAGGGCGGCATGTCGACGGTCGTCGGCCGCCTGCGCAGCGATCCCGTGCTGACCAACGGCGTGAAGTACATGCTCGTCTCGCACAACACGCGCATGGGCGCCGCCCGCGGCGCCATCCTCGTCGCCGAGTACCTCACGAAGAAGGGCTACATCAAGTAGCTCTTTCTCCCTCTCCCGCTTGCGGGAGAGGGTCGGGGTGAGCGCAAGCCGCTTCAGTTGTCCAGCGCGCCGGCGTCGATCCACGCCGCCAGCGCTGCCTGGAGATCGTCCGGCACGTGCGGGAGGATCGGCGGCATCACGCCCGCGCTGACCAGGTAGTAGAGGTCGGAGCCGTACGAATCGCCCGCCAGCACGTATGGCTGCACCGACCCGAACGCGCGATCGCGGGTGGAGAAGCTGACGCCCATGTTCGCGCCCGGATTGTGACAGGGCTGGTTCCTGTCGGAGCACCACGGGTGGAACACGTTGTCGTAAAGCCACGTGAACGTCGGCGTGCCGGCGTCGGAAGACCAGCTGGCGTCGGATAACGGCCCACCGTCGAGTGCGGCGGGCGGATCGTGGCAACCCGCCGCGAGCGCGATCAACGCCACGATGGGCAGCAGCGAGCGTGTACTTCGGCGCTTCATCCGTACGGACTATCATCCTGCCGTGAGAATCGCCGCGGGGGCAATGATCGCGACGCTCGCGGTCGGCGTGGGCAGTTGCCGCAAGGCGCCGCCGCCCGGGGCCAGTCCGGCGCTCACCGACGGCGCCGCGCCGCCGGTGGCCAGTCCGCCTGCGGTGCGCGATCCCGGTCCGCCGTGCCAGACCTGGCTCAGCACGCCGCTGCCCGCCGCAGGGCGCGCGCAGGTCCAGCGCAGCCTGCACCACTGCGCCGTCACGACCCACCTCGAGCCCGGGTGGACGTTCGCGCTGCAGCTCCGCCTGCTGATCGACCCGGACGGCAGCGTGCGCGCCGCCCGCCCGTTTGATCCCGGCGTCCCGATCCAGCCGCCGGCGTACGCCGCGTGCATCGCCGCCGAGGCGAAGCACTGGAAGATCGCGATGCGTCGGAAAGAATGCATCGAGATCGGCCCCGCCTTCGAGGTTCTTTCCCCGAACGTCTTGCGGCCCGACTGGCACCACAAGGACGATCTGCCCGACGACGTCACCAAGCCAGGCTGGTGGGGCGTTTGCAAGACGAGCGCCGGCGCCCAGCTGCAGCCCGTCCAGATCTCCCTGCGCGCGGGAAAGTTCTGCGGTGAGCGCGGCGGACGCTTCGTGCGCGCCGCGGGCTGCAGTGAGGCGGTGTTCATGGTCCGGCAGATCGCGGGCCTCGCCCGGCGCGCGCTGCCCGTCGCAACGATCGAGACGCAGACCGACGGCGGCACGGACACCACGTTCTTGACGCTCGGCCAGCGGCCCTATCAGCTGGAGAACGTCGGCGAGCAGCTGTTCCTCACGCTCGACGGCAAGCGGCAGTGGTTGATGCCCACGTCCCGGGTGGCCGTCGACTGGGCCGGTGATCTCGACGGCGACGGCGGTCTGGACATCCTGTTCGACGATCTCGAGGATCGTGGGAGCGTTCTGTTCCTTTCGTCGGCGGCGCTGCCGGGCGAGTTCCTGCACGCCGTCGCGGACGCGCCCGTTTCGGACTGCTGACGGCGCCGGCGATGCCGCCGCTCAGG
>DATMZL010000881.1:0-3060 GCA_035607075.1 Polyangia bacterium | reverse complement strand
CCTGCGCCTGGGCTCGGTCGACGAGGAGACCGAGCAGATCGGTCGACGTCACCAGCCCGATCAGCGTTCCTGAAACGCTGACGATCGGGATCGAGTCGATCTTGTGCTAGAGCATGAGCGAGGCCACGCGCCCCACCGAAGCGTCTTGCGAGCAGGTGATCGGCGCGGGCGTCATCACCTGGGCGCAGGTGGCGTTGGCGGCATGTTCGACAAGATCCCGATCGGAGAGAATTCCGACGAGTTTCCGCTCCTCGACCACCGGAAGGTGGCGAACGTGCAGCCGTTGCATCAACCGCGCGGCGACGGGAACCGACACGGTCGGCGAAACGACAACGACGTCGCGGGTCATTACTGCAGAGGTATTCATCGAGGCCTCCTGCCGAAAAAAATGAGCATGGCGCATGCCATGCTCCGCCGGGTCGTCATCCTCCGAGCTGATTGATGACAACGTGGTCGTCGCGGATCACGTCTGGAATCAGGAGCTCGCGCTCCTCGTGGGCGATGTCCCCGAGCAGTGTCGTGGCCAGGGTCTCGAACCGGGCGGCGAGCTCCAGATCGCTTCCCTCCTCCGGCCAGGCGCACAGGGTCTCGAGCTCGCCCCGTTGCCGATCGTGCTCCTCGCGGAGCGCTTCGACCCGCAAGGGTCCGACCGGCAGATCGTCCTCGAGGATCGGCACGATCAGAGCCTCCTCGTCGGCGAGGTGCTGAACGAACACGTCGCGAATCAGGCCCACGAGTCCTCGGAGCGGCTCCTGGCCCCCGTCAGCCACCGCGGATTGCCGAGCCTGGACCAGCCCCATGCTCAGCATCCGGCGCAGCTGGACGTGCTGCTCCAGCACCAGCCGCCGGGCAGTCTCGGCCGGCTGACGATCGTTTTCGCTGCGATGGGCTCCGTCGCTCATTGCGAACCTCCTCGGTTTTGCCGCCGAAGGAATGCACTTCGCATACCGCCCAGCTGCCGCCCGAAACGGATGCGGAATGGCCGTCCGGCGCGCAGACTTTTCGCCCGCTCATTCGGAGATCGCGGCCTTTGCGCGCCGGATGCCGGACCATGGCGGCTTTCGCCGGCACGATCCTCGCAACCCTGGGCGTGCAGGAAAGTACGATGGCACGGGCACGCGTTCTGATCGTTTACGGTACCAAAGGTGATTCCAGCGCTTATCTCGCGCGGCAGCTGGCGCTGGCGCTGAGCCGAGAAGGCGTTCCGGCGGAGGCGTGCGAGGCCGACGAGTTTTGCGATCTCGAGGGCTACGATGGCGTGGCCGTCGAGGGCGCGCGCGCGGGCGCAGACTGGACGCGCTTCGCGCGCGACTTCGCTCGGCGACACGCCAGCGAGCTAAAGAACCTTCCGGCCTGGTTTCTTCCCAGCACGCGCGGGCCCGGCGATATGGACGGGCGCGACCAAACGCGGTGGGCGCACGCGATCGCTCGATGGCTCCGGGAACCACCCGCCGCATCACGGCCGATCGCTTGGCGGGCCCGCTCCTTACCAAACTGAACGTCGCCGCTGAGCAGCGTGGCTTGCCGCCGTCGTATCTCTCGCGCGCACGTACGCAATTCACCAAGACGCAATCCCTGTCCCGCCTACGATTTCGACGCCGTTCCGCCGTCAGGATGGTGGCATCCACGGCTCGCCAGTCTCGCAGTCGACGTGTGCCAGTCGGACCTCGGTGGGTGTGAGGTCCATCGTGCCGAACACGATGGGCAAGTGAAACCGGCGCGGGCCGACGGAGCCGGGATTGAAGATGGTGAGATCACGATCGCGTCCGATGAACGGCACATGCGAATGCCCACACACCACCACGGAAGCCCCCTCGGAGCGGGCCAGCCGGGCGACGTCGGCTCGCAGCCTGGGTCCACTGACGCCGATGTGGAGGAGGAGGAGCCTCGTGCCCCGCTCGTCACCCACGAGATCCAGCACCAAAATGTCCGGCAGCGCTCGGGCGCGGGTGTCGATGTTTCCGCGGACGGCCAAGACGGGGGCCACGCCGGCCAGCGCATCGAGCACCTCGAGGTCGCCGATGTCGCCCGCGTGGAGGATGGCGTCGGGCCGCCGAGCGGCCAGATGCCCGATGGTCTTGGGATGGGGCTGCGAATGCGTATCGGCGACGATTACCAGGCGCAACGCTCGGCCCTCCCGCAAGCGGAGCGTCGCTGACTTCTTGGTCAAGGCGACCGGCACAATCCATTTCTAGCGCATTGCCGGCTCCGATTCAGCGTCGGGTGGTCGTGCTATTCGTACCCCGTGAAGCCGCCGCGCGACTGTCCCTGCCGGCGCTTCGACCGCCGGTGCTAAGGTCTCCGCCCATGGCGACCAAGGTCTTTCATTACCCGAACTGCTCCACCTGCCGGAAGGCGCTCAAATGGTTGGACGCGCAAGGCGTCGCCTATGAAGCGGTCGACATCGTCGCCGCTCCGCCGACGAAGGCGGAGCTCCAGCGAGCGTTGAAGGCCGGCCTGCCGCTCAAGCGGTTGTTCAATACGTCGGGTCAGTCGTATCGCGACGGGGGCTGGGGTCGGAGGATCGACGGGATCGGCGAGGCCGAGGCGCTAGCGGCGCTGACCGCGGACGGCAAGCTCATCAAGCGGCCCTTCGTGCTTGCCGGGGAATGCACCCTCGTCGGCTTCGACGAGGCGAAGTACGCCGACGCTTTCGCGAAGCATCCATGACTCCACGAGTCGCCCTCGTCACCTGCGAAGCGTTCCCCAAGCTCTACGAGGATGACCTCTTGCTGGTGCCGGCGCTCGCCGCGCTCGGGCTTGCCGGGGAGCCCAGCGTTTGGACCGACCCTGCCGTCGACTGGTCGTCGTTCGACGCCTTCGTCATTCGCTCTCCGTGGGACTACTTCGAGCGTGTCGCGGAGTTTCGCGGGTGGTTGCAGGCCCGCGTCGCCGGCCGCGCGCTGTTGTGCAACGCGGGCGACGTGCTCACGTGGAACTTCGACAAGCGCTACCTGGAAGAGCTCGCGAGGGCGGGCGTGTCGGTGGTGCCGACCGTCTGCGTGACTCGCGGCGAGAAGCCGGATCTCGCCGCACTGGCCAGCGCGCGCGGGTGGAAGG
>DATMZL010000875.1:0-5612 GCA_035607075.1 Polyangia bacterium | reverse complement strand
CCGGCATCCCGTCGGTGGTGCTGGGCTTCTTCGCGCTGATGGTCATGGCGAGTTGGTTCCAGGATTGGTTCCACCTGGAATCGCGCCTGAACGCGCTGGTGTCGGGCGTCGCGCTTTCGTTCGCGGTGATCCCGGTGATCTTCACGCTGTCGGAGGAGGCGCTGCGGGCCGTCCCGCGCAGCTACGTCGAAGCTTCGATCGCGCTCGGCGCAGCGCGCTGGCAGACGATCGCGCGCGTCATCCTGCCCGCGGCAAGCCCGGGCATCGCCGCTGGCATCGCGCTGGGGTTGGGCCGCGCCGTCGGCGAGACGATGATCGTGCTGATGGCCTCGGGCAACGCCGCGATCGTGTCGGCCAGCCTGGCCGACTCGGCGCGAACGATCGCGGCCACCATCGCGGCCGAGCTTGCCGAGGTCGTGTTCGGCGGCGCCCACTACACGGTGCTGTTCTTCCTGGGAACGCTGCTGTTCCTGGTGACGTTCGGGATCAACTCGGTGGGCGACTGGGCGATCCGACGCATGAAGCGGCGCCTGGGGAGCACCACGTGAGCGCCGGCGCGAACGGCGCGGTCGCGGCGGATCGGACGGCGCTCGCGAAGCTGGCGGCGCAGCGCACGCGGCGCAATTTCTTCGCGGACGGCGCGCTCGCGATCGCGTCGGGCGCGGCGCTGCTGATCGTGCTCGCGATCCTGACGGTGATCTTGTTCGACACGCTCCGGCACGGGACACCGCACCTCTCGTGGGCGTTCCTGACCGAAGCGCCGCGCGAGGGCATGACCCAGGGCGGGATCTTCCCGGCCATCGTCGGGATGGTCGAGATGGTCATCCTGATGACGATCGCCGGCGTTCCGATCGGCGTCGCGACCGCGATCTACCTGCACGAGTACGCGTCACCCGTGTCGCCGCTGACGCGCGCGATCCGCATCGCGGTCGCCAATTTGGCGGGCGTGCCGTCGATCGTCTTCGGTCTGTTCGGGCTCGGCTTCTTCGTGCAGTTCCTGGGCGCCGGCATCGACAAGGCGTTCTTCCACGGCGACAAGGTCTTCGGCCAACCTGCGCTGATCTGGGCGGCGCTGACGATGGCCGTGCTGACGCTGCCGGTGGTCATCGTCGCCACCGAGGAAGCGCTGCGCGCCGTTCCGCGCGAGCTGCGCGAGGCATCGCTGGCGCTCGGCGCCACCAAGTTCCAGACCGTGTTCAACGTCGTCGTCCCGCAGGCGAGCGCCGGCATCCTGACCGGAACCATCCTGGCGGTCAGCCGCGGCGCCGGCGAGGTGGCGCCCATCCTGTTCACGGGGGCCGCCTACTTCTTGCCGCTGCTCCCCAAGAGCCTGTCGTCGCAGTTCATGGCGCCGAGCTACCACGTCTACGTCCTCTCGACGCAGTCACCCGACGTCGACGCGACCAAGCCGATTCTGTACGCGACCGTGCTCGTGCTGCTGGGCTTGACGTTCACGCTCAACATCGCGGCGGTCGTCGTTCGCGCGCGCATGCGACGCCGCGCCGGAGTTCCGGCATGACCGAGAGCAACAGCAATAACAACAACGGCACCAACGAGCCGAAGCCCCCGAAGTTGACCGTGCGCGATCTGACCGTCTCGTACGGCGGCAAGAAGGCCGTCGGCCCCGTCAGTCTCGACATCGTCGGCCAGCACGTGACCGCCTTGATCGGTCCGTCGGGCTGCGGCAAGTCGACGTTCCTGCGATCGCTGAACCGGATGAACGAGCTGATCCCGGGTTGCACCATCGGCGGCGAAGTCCACCTCGACGGCGACGCCATTTACGGACATGGCATCGACCCGGTCGCGATCCGCCGGCGCATCGGCATGGTGTTCCAGCGTTCGAACCCCTTCCCCAAGACGATCAAGGAGAACGTCGCGTACGGCCTGCGCATCGGCGGCATGAAGGACACGCGGGAGATCGAGACGCGCGTCGAGCGCGCGCTCGTCCAGTCCGCGCTCTGGGACGAGGTCAAGGATCGCCTCAACGACAACGCGCTGGGGCTCTCGGGCGGGCAGCAGCAGCGTCTTTGCATCGCGCGCGCGCTGGCTGTCGAGCCCGAGGTCCTGCTGATGGACGAACCCGCGTCGGCGCTGGATCCGATCGCGACCGCTCACATCGAGGAGCTGATCAACGAGCTGTCGTCGGAGTACACGGTCGTCATTGTTACCCACAATATGCAGCAGGCGGCGCGGGTCGCCGATTACACCGCTTTCTTTTATCTGGGCGAGCTGGTGGAATTCGACCGTACGGACGTATTGTTCACGAAGCCGAGCAACTCGCGCACGGAAGACTACATCACGGGGCGATTTGGATGATCAGGGCGAGCACATCACGGGAGCACACCAACCGCGAGTACGAGGGGGAGCTGCGGCGCCTGCGCGAGCAGCTGCTCCTCATGGGCGCGAAGGTGGAGGACATCATCAACGGCAGCATTCGCTCGCTGACCGATCGCGACAGCGCGCTCGCCGAGCAAATGATCGCGGCCGATCGGAAGATCAACCAGCTCGAGATCGACATCGACGAGCACTGCATGCAGATCCTGGCGCGCCGCCAGCCGGTCGCGTCGGACCTCCGTTTCCTGACGACCGCGCTGAAGCTGGTCACCGACCTGGAGCGCATGGGCGACCTGGGCGTCAACATCTGCGAGCGCGTGCTGGAGCTGAACGGCGAGCCGCCGCTCAAGCCCTACGTCGACATGCCCAACATGGCGCGCGAGGTCCAGGAGATGCTGCACGAGGCGCTGGATGCCTTCGTCGCCGCCGACGTCGAGCGCGCGCAGCGGATCATCGCCCGCGACAAGAACGTCGACGCCTACTACACGCAGATCTTCCGCGAGCTGCTGACCTACATGATGGAAGATCCGCGCAACATCTTCCGCGCCACGCGGCTGCAGTCCATCGCCAAGTACCTCGAACGCATCGGCGACCACGTCACCAACGTCGGCGAGCTGGTCGTGTTCATGGTCAAGGGCAAGGACATCCGCCACGCCGGCAAGCTCAGCGACGGCTAGCTGCTCCCGCGCGAAGCGCGGGTGTGCAGCTATTTCCTGAGATCTGCTCTGGCCGCGCCGCGTCTGCGTCAGAGAACAGTGACTTGCTGGCCGTTCGCGAGCGTGCACTTGCCGGCGACCGGGTCGCCGCTGGTGCGGATGACGTCGGCGGGCGCGACGTCGATGTTGGTTCCGGTCAGCTCCATGGCGGCCATCCGGGTCATCGCGCGGCTGAGGGTCGTGACGAAGTAGCAGGGGATGGTCGGCTCCTCGTGCGAATTCCCGATCCCCGAATCGTCGGTCAGGAACAGGTAGCGGCCGCCGGTCACCTCGGCGGCCGTGCGCATCGTGTACTCGACGAGTGTGTCCGCGCCGCTCGCCGCGATCGGATAAAGGTGGATGCCCAGCTGCTGCGCGAGCAGGATGTCGTTGACCATCGTCCCTTCGCGCCCGACGTGGTGAGGCGCATCGGCGATCCAGAACGCCATCCGCGCGGCGCCGTTCTGGCTGAAGCTGAGCGTCGTCAGCTGTGCGAGCGCCTGATCCGGCGACTCGGGGTAGTCGCCGCCCCCGCCCGCCGCCTGGTGCGAGAGCTGTGATTGAAACGTCGTCAGCGAGCTCGTGAAATCGAAAGAGCGCACGACGTAGTCGTCTCCGGTGTCGCGATAGAGGATCAGCGCCCACCGCTGCGCGACGTTCGGGAAGTCGGTCGCGATGCGCGACGCGATCGCGTTCACCTCGGCTTTCAGGTAGTCGATCTCATCCTGCATGCTGCCGGTCGTGTCGATGACCAGCGCGAGATCGAGCGCGGTCGGCGGCGCCCCCGTCGCGCCTCCGACGACGACGGAGACGTCCGGATCGCCCACCTGCGCCGTCGCGGTCGCCGTCGCTGTCCCGGCCTTGACCGCGATCTGCAGCGTGTCGCCGGGCTCCGCGCCGACCGTGCCCGGGAAGAAGAACAGCCGCCCGTCGGAGCGGGTCGGCGCCTGCAGCATCTTGCCGGCCGCGCCGGTGATCGTGACTGTCGCTTCGCCGATTCCGGTGCCGGCGCCGTCGGTGACGCGCACCTCCAGCCGGTTCGCGCGCGGAATCAGCGGCAACCCGGGCGCCTGGCTGGTCTCCATCTTCGTGAGGTACTGGAGGTAGAAGCCGTAGTTGAGGTTGTCGTCCCACGTCCCTGCGGTGAGCAGGCCTTCGCGCGGATCGGGCGCGCTGCCGCCGGTGCCCGTCGTCCCCGCCGCGCCGGTCGAACCGGCGGCGCCCGTCGAACCCGCCGTGCCCGTCGATCCAGCCGTCCCCGGGCCCGACACGCCAACCGCGCCCGCGCCCGTGGTGACGCCATGGTCCGCCGCCTCCCCTCCACCGCTGCTCCCCAGCCCGGCGCACGCGCCGAGCGCGCCGGACGCGAAACCGATCACGATGAGGAGTTGCCCCGACCCCGCTCGACTTGATCGCATGGCGGGCCTGGCACGCAAGCCCCGGACCAATGGTGCATGCCAGTGGTATCGCAGGCTTCGGACACCGGCGGCGGCGCGATGACGCCTGCCCCCTGACACGATTGTCAGGGCGCAGCTAGAACAGGTTGCCGCAGGCGACGGCGCCGCGCCGGAGCGCGTGCATGCCCATGTTGTCGTCGTCCGACCAGAAGAAGGCCTTGCGACCACCCGCGCATTCGCTCTCGGGAGCGAACGTGATGCCCTCGTTGTTCGTGTTCGGGAGGCCGGACGGGTGGTCGAAGAAACGACGCACCTGGAAGTGGCCGCCGACGACACCCAGCAGCGTCGCCTTGTTCGCGCACGTGTTGTCGCAGTACGCCCACAGCTGCCCGACGTCGCGATTGAACGCGAGATCCATGACGCCCGGCTGGCCGCTGGACAGCGAAGCCACGCGCGTGAAGCCGCCGCCGACGTGATCGAGCGCGTAGGCGTGGATGTTTCCGTTCGCCTCGACGCCGACGAAGAACAGACCCGTGCCGTGGCCGGGATAGCGCGTCGGATCGTAGGCGGCCGTCGTGGTGTCGTCGACGAAGCCGTTCGCGACCAGATACGTGTCGGGGATCCAGGTGATCGCCTCGAGGCCCAGGTTGGGGCCGACCGCCGGCAGATCGGCGGTGACGTTCCATTCGTGCGTCGCGATCAGCTCCGTGCCCGGCGCGGTCGTGTCGTAGCGCAGGATCGCCAGACGGCTGACGCCGTTGTTGTTGTTGTCGCGTTCGGTCGACACATACATCGCCGGCGATCCGGCCTCGGCCCGCGTGATGCCCTCCGAGTCCGGGCTGCCCATGCCGTTCGGGTAGCGCAGCGTCTTGCCGGCGGCCCAGCCGTCGGTCGGCGTTCCGACCCACGTCGACGTCGTCGCGTCGAACACCAATCGGTGCAGCAGCGAGGGGCTGTTCTGCACGCCCCACAGCACGGCCGGATCCGTGCCGGAGCCGGCCTGGTAGTTGAGCCCCGAGAGGTTGCTCCCGAACTGATTGACGCTGTCGACGATGGTCACCGCGTCGTCGCCCGGCCACGCCTGCAGCGCCGCCATCCCGGCTGCGCCACCCATGCCCGCCGCGCCCGTCGTCCCGGCCGCGCCCGTCGTCCCGGCCGCGCCGCCCGTGCCCGCGGCGCCGCCCGT
>DATMZL010001442.1:0-6791 GCA_035607075.1 Polyangia bacterium | reverse complement strand
TCGACGCCCACCGGGACCGGCGGCTCCGGCGGTACGGGCGGTGGCGCGGCGGGCACCAGCGCGGGCGGCAGCGCCGGCACCAGCTCCGGCGGCGGCACGGGCGGTACCGCGGCGGGCGGCACCACCGGCGCCGGCGGTTTCCTGAACGCGGGCGTCTGCGGCGAGCGCGGGATGGGGACCGCAAACACGACGACCTACGACGGCACCGCCGAGTTTTACATCATCGGCGAGGCGGGTCTGGGCGTCGACGTCTGCGTCGTTCGGTACGATGTGAAGCGGACCGGCGCCGCGCCCGCCAACTGCGCCGATCCGACGACCATGGCCGCCTGCGCGTGGTCGCACCAGGTCATGTTCAGCAACCCGATGGTCATCACGAACACGGACGGCGCCTGCGACGCGAGCGACAGCGTGCCGCCGCTGGACGCCGCCGGGCGCGCCGCGATCAACGGCATGTCCATCGGCCGCGGCTTCTCGCGCGTGGCCGGGCACGGCGATTCGCTGATGAAGTACGACAGCAACAAGTGGACCGTCGTGGGGCGTGCCAGCTGGAACGAGACGTCGGGCTCGCTCGGGTACGACATCCGCACGGGCAACTGCAACTACGGGCACTGACCGATGCAGCGCCGGTCCACGATCGCCGCCGCATTTGGCGCGCTCGTCTTCGTCGCTGCGGCGGGTTGCGCGCCGTCGTCGACCGGAACGCCAGGCGCGGCTGGACGCGGCGGCTCGGCGGCGGGCGGCACGACGGGGACCGCGGGCAGCAGCGCCGGAAATGCGGGCAATGGGGGCAATGGGGGCAATGTGGGATCGACCGGCGCAGCCGGCGTCACGGGCGGCGGTGGCGCAGCGACCGGATTCGGCGGCGCGGCCGGCACCGGTGCTGGCGCGACCGGTGGAATGGCGGGCGCCGGCGCGACCTCGGGGAGCGCAGGCACGGGCGGCACGGGACGCGGCGGCACGACCGGCACGGGCGGCGTCGCCGGCACGGGGCGGGGCGGCGCGGGTGGCGGCGCGGGCGCGGCCGGCACCGGCGGGCGCGGCGGCACGACGGGCGCAGCCGGCGGCGGCAATGTGGGACCGACCGGCAGCGCGGGCGCCGGCGGACAGACGTCGCCCGTTGTCCAGACGACGCAAGGAACGAAAGCGGCGCTGGCGCTGCTCGACCACTTCGACGGCATCCCGGGCAACGGCGATCCGTCCGACCTGAGCCTGGCCGTCGGACCGAACCACATCGTGCAGGCCGTGAACTGGCAGATCGCCGTCTACACGAAGAAGGGCGCCATGTACGCGACGACCGGAATGTCGCTGGGGACGAAGGCCTCGAAGTCGATCTTCGCCGGCCTCGGCGGTCGCTGCGAAGCGGGCAGCGACATCGATCATGGCGACACCGTCGTCCGTTACGATCAGCTCGCCGGCCGCTGGGTCGTCATCCAGCCCGTCTTCGCGTCGCCTTACGCAATGTGCTACGCGGTCAGCACATCGGCCGATCCGCTCGGCACGTACAACAAGTACGAGTTCGCGCGGGCCGAGTTCCCCGACTACCCGCGCGTCGGCGTCTGGCCGGACGGCTACTACGTCGGCACCAGCGCGGGTGACGACGTCGTGCAGAAGCGAATCTGCGTCGCCGATCGCGCCAAGATGCTCATGGGCCAGCCCGCGACCGAGCAGTGCATCGGCAAGAGCGGCGTGAACTTCTTCAACCCGTCCGACGTCGACGGCATGACCGCGCCGCCGGCGGGCGCGCCCAACATCGTGATGGCGCTGGGCGGGACGCAGCTGAATCGCGCGTTCGAGGACGACGGCGTCTATGCTTACAAATACCAGGTGAACTGGACGACCCCGTCGGCGTCGACGCTGACCGGTCCGACGAAGATCAGCGTCGCGCGCTATCACTACTTGTGCGACGGCCAGCTGACGAACTGCGTGCCGCAGATGGGATCCAGCACGCGTCTGGACGCGCAGGGCGACAAGCTGATGCAGCGCCTCGTCTACCGGAACTTCGGCGATCATCAGTCGCTGGTGATCACGCACTCGATCAACGGGCCGACCAGCGGCGGCGGCCTGCGCTGGTACGAGTTCCGCCTCGACGCCAGCGGCACCCCGTTCCTCTACCAGCAGAGCACGTTCGCGCCCGACACGAACTACCGCTGGCTGGGCAGCGCGGCGATGGACGGCCGCGGCAACATCGGCATCGGCTATTCGTTCGGCGGCTCGACGATGTATCCCGGGCAGCGCTTCGCCGCGCGCGCGGTGGGCGACGCGCTCGGCACGCTCGGTTTCAGCGAATCGGTGCTGATCAACAGCACGACCGCGAAGGGCGGCGGCAACCGCTGGGAAGACTTCGCGACGACGGTCGTCGACCCGAGTGACGACGCGACGTTCTGGTACATGGGCGACTACTACAAGAGCAGCTCACGGTCGATCCACATCGGCTCGTTCCGCGTGCCTTGAGGGTGACGGCCAGAGGGGCTGCGCGAGCATGCCCAGGTAGCTCCGCGGCAGCGGTGGATCCGTTCCGAGCGGCCAGGCTTCGGGACCGCGCGGGTCGTGGTGGGTGCCGAAGAGGAGATCGGTCCACGGCGAGAGGTTGCCGAAGTTCTGTACGCGATCGCTGCGCAGGTGGTGCCAGTGGTGCAACTCGGGCGCGCCCAGCAACACGCGCAGCGGGCCGAGCGGCAGCCGCACGTTCGAGTGGACGAAGATCGCCCACATTCCGCGCAACGCGATCAGCCAGGCGATCTGGCCGAGCGAGAAGCCGAGCACGAGCGCCGGCGCGTTGACCGCCAGCTGCGTCAGCAGGCCGTCGACGGGGTGCTCGCGGTGCGCGGCCAGCCAATCGAGATGCTCGGCGCTGTGGTGCACGGCGTGAAAACGCCACAGGAACGGCACCGCATGGCAGGCGCGATGGAGCCAGTAGACCGAGATGTCGCCGAGCATCACGACCACCACCGCCTGCAGCGCCAGCGGCCAGGCGGCGAAGCGGGCGCGCAGGGCGTGTGGGATCAGCGGATCGATCAAGCGCGCGTCGAGGGCGTGGATCGCGACGGCGGCCAGGCTGACCCAGAGCAGATACTGGCCGGCGAAGAACGCGAGGTCGGTTCCCCATTGCGGCCGGAACAAGGGCTGGCCGGGCCGCGCCGGGAACAGACGCTCGAGCGGCCATATAACGACCGCGAGCGCGACGAGGCTGACGCCCGCGGCCCACGCGGACGCGGCCAGGTTGGCGACGAAGGCGGTGAGAAACGCGGGCACGGGACCTAGTTTCGCGGGATCCGGCCTTCGCGGTCCGGCAGCGGCAACGGCCGGATCGGGTCGGGCGGCGTGAGCTTCAGCGGGCCAAGGATGCCGGCCTTGGTCGCCGGGAGGAGAGCTCTCCGCGGCTCCTCGGGCGGCTCCAGCGGCGGCGGACGGACGACCGGCGCAGCCTTGGTCGCCGGGCCGAGCAGGCGAGGGACCTTCTTCGGGGCGGCGGGCGGAGGGGCGTAGAACCGTGCCGCTTGCACCATCACCAACGTGAGAAACCCGAGCGCGCTCGCAACGGCGAGGCCCTTGAGAACGAACCGCCCGGGACCCCGCGGACGCAGGTCATCCATCGATGGCTAAGACAACGGTCGGGCGCGCGGGTTCCCGGGCGCGTTCCAGCGCCAGAACCGCAGCGTGACGCCGCGCGCCCGGATGGCGAGCGCCGCCTGATAGCCGGCGACGGGCGAGAACGCGCGCAGCGTCCACGCCGTGGGCCGGCCGCGCGGGACTTCGAGCAGGCGCGGGCGCTGGCCGGGCAGCATCGTCACCGAGAACGCGTCGAGCGGCTGCGCCAGGCCCAGACCGATCGCCTTGATGAAGGCTTCCTTGCGCGTCCAGGTGTCGTAGAACGCTTGCTGGAACACGTCGCTCTCCGACGGTACGTCGAGCGACGCGAGCAGCGCCTGCTCGCGCGCGGAGAAATGCGAACGGGTGATCGGGCCCGCCTCGGGGATCGGTCGCACCTGTTCGATATCGACACCGACGTCGCGGATCCGCGCCACCGCGCACAACGCCAGCGATCCCGAGCGGGTGAAGTTGAAATGCGGCTCGGATCGTCCCGCCAGGCTGGGCCGTCCGTGCGGACCGTACGCGAACTCCAGGTCGGCGGGGCCTCTGCCGTCGGTGTAGCGCGAGAGGATGTCGCGCATCGCGATCCGTCCGTTGACGAAGCGGCGGCGAACGGCTTCCACGCGGAAGCGCGCTGCGCGGGCGCGCTCGTCGGCGGAGAGGGTTGCGTCCGCATCGGCCGGCGCATCGAGGTCCACCAGCCAGACGTGCACCTGACCACGGCCGAGCCGCGGTCGACCACGCGCGGTTCGCCAATTCACTCGGGAGGGGGAGGGTGGGGGCCCCCACCCTTGCCCCTCCCGAACCCTCCGGCGATGATGCGCGGCGAGCAAAGCTCGCCGGCTCCTCACGCGCCTTGCCGGCGTGCCGTTGCTCGCGGGATATGCTTTCATCCGCCGTACGCATTATGAGCGAAACGGGCCGGATCTTCGTCGTCACCGGCGCGAGCAGCGGCATCGGTCTCGCGACCGCCGAGGGCCTGGCGCGCGAGGGGCGCGGGCGCCGGCTGGTGCTCGTCTGCCGCGACGAAGGCCGTGGCCGCGCGGCCGTCGATCGGGTGCGGCGCGCGGGCGCCGCCGAAGGCGACGTGGACCTGGTGCTGGCGGATCTGTCGTCGCAGCGTACGGTCCGGCGCCTCGCCCGCGAGCTCGCCGAGCGGTGTCCGCGAATCGACGTCCTCATCCACAACGCGGGCGTCATCACGCCGGAGCGCCGTCTGACGGACGACGGAATCGAGACGCAGCTGGCGGTGAACCACCTCGCGCCGTTCCTGCTGACGCAGCTTCTCCGCGCGCCGCTGATCGCGTCGGGGACCGCGCGCGTCGTCGTTGTCGCCTCCCAGGTCGAACGGCACGGCACGATTCGCTTCGACGACCTCCAGGGCGAGCAAAGCTACGATTCGCTCGAGGCCTACTATCAGTCGAAGCTGGCCAACGTGTTGTTCACGTATGCGCTGGCCGAGCGCTGGGCGGCGACCACCATCACCGTCAATTGCCTGCACCCGGGCGTCGTGCGTTCGAACCTGCTCGACGCCTTCAAGGCCGCCGGCCGGCGGCGGCGCGAAGGGGCGGGCGGTGCGGGCGCCGCGCCCGCCGTCGGGCAGGCCGTGCGCGCCGGGCTGCGCCTCGGCCGGCTGGGGCTGCGCGCGCTCCGTGCCGGCGTCGAGCGCTTCGCTCCGCGGGCGCCCGACCCCGACGACGACGGTCCCCTCACGCCCGCCGACGGCGCGAAGACCCCGATCCGCGTCGCGACGGCGCCCGAGCTGGCCGGCGTGACGGGACGATACTTTCGCGAGGAGGGCGAGGCGCGGTCGTCGCCCCAGAGCTACGACGTCGCGGCGCGCGAGCGGCTCTGGTCGGTCAGCGCCGCGCTGGTCGGGATCGATCCCGCCTGACCGGCGGCGCGCGCCGCCGCCGGGTGCAGCGAACGCACCCAGTCGGCCATCGCGTTGACCAGGTACTGCTGGTCCGACAGCTTCGACACCAGGTGGTCCGCGCCCGGGATGAACTCGAGGCGAAGCTGATCGCGGAAGCGGATGTCGCTGAAGCAGTCGCGGTACTGACTGCGGTACATGTAGTAATCGTTCGAAAAGAAATTGAACAGGCGCACGCCGCGATTCACCAGGATCTTGAGGCCCGCCGCGACCTTCTCCTTGGGCGGGAATTCCCGCGCGTACGGCGAGATGGAGAGGTTCTGCTTGTCTTCCTCGTCCTCCCCGTATTGGCCGCCACCGCCGCGCTCCCCGTTCAGCAACTTTCGCACGTTCCGCGTGACGACGTTGCGCCAGCTCTTCGCGCTCAGCAGGCGCGGCCCATAACGATGCACGTAGAAGCGCCAGGTCCGGTAGACGTACGCGTCGAGCTGACCGATCGCCTCGACGCGCTTGTCGACCAGCGCCGTCTCGTACGCCATGTCGGCGCCCGAGCAGAGCCCGATCAGCACGAACGACTTCGCGCCGCGCGCCTTCTCGAGGTAGCTCATCGCTTCCTGCGCCTCGGAGACGGCGGCCTGCTCGAACGACATGCCGTCCTTGCGCGGCTCGCTGTCGCCGTTCCCCGAGAAATCGAAGCGCAATGACGTGAACCCGGCCGGCGCCAGCGCGCGCGCCGTGCGGACGTGGAAGCGGCACGCGCCGACCCTGTGCAGCAGCCCTGCGTTCAGGAAGACCACCGCGGGCGCGTCGGCCAGGCGCTGGTCATTGTCGGGCTCGGTGAGCACGCCAATCAGGGCGTTGCCTCCGAAACGGATTGCGCGTTCCCTCATTGCGCGTCGCTTCCGGACAGTCGATTCACGATAGCCTGGATGATTTCGTGGGGCAATACCATGGCCCCGGCGCTCTTCTCGGGTTCGATCCACGGCGCAGGGCTGGCGACGTGCTGGTAGCGGAAGCCGGGGCGCTGCTGCAAGTGCTCCTTGAGGCGCGTGTAGTCGGCGCGCTCGTGCGAGACGATCAATGACACGCGGCGTGGTCCGGGCACGTCCTTCGCGCCCAGGTCGAGGCGTTCCAGGCCGGCGCGCAGCGCGGGGGTCACGGGGTAGCCGAGCGCGCCCGCGGTCTCGTCCCGCGTCGGCCGGGGCAGCGGCGGCGCGCCGTGCAGGAACGGGGGCGGCAACAGCAGCTCCTCGAAGTAATCCGCGCCGCGCACGACCGGATCCCAGAGCAGCAGCTCCGCGACGTCCGTGCGCGTCGCGACGGCTTC
>DATMZL010000044.1:0-2471 GCA_035607075.1 Polyangia bacterium | reverse complement strand
CGCGAAGCGGGGAGAGGGTTAGGGTGAGGGGTCCGCGCTCATTCGAATCGACCCATGTTCCGGTGAACCACCAGCCCGACCGTATCGAACTCGTCCTGGCCCCCAGCGCGGACGACGCCGATCTCTCGCAGCGCCTGGTTGATCGGCCAGCTCTCTCCTGACTTCGAAGCGACGAACCGCCCGTTCACGTTCTCGTACAGCGGACCGCTGGGATCGGTCTCCGTGGAGTGCTGCTTCGAGCACACGACCCGGCCACCCACACACGCCGCGGCCGCCTGCTCGCCATCTCCCCCGAAGTAATGCGTCTCGATCAACGCGATCGGTCCGCTGCGCGAGAATTCGATCAGCGCGCGCACGAGAACCGGATCATCGAAGAGCAGGCCGGTCTCGCGGAGCCCCTCGCCCGCCGGATCGGCGGCGACGATCGCGTCGAGCAGCGCTTCGGTCGCCGGCACCATCGCAAAACCGGCATCGAGCTCCACCACCTTCGCCGCCGGGAACCGACCAACGATGGCGTGCAACGTCTCGGGCCGGCCGACGAACGCTGTGATCTGGTGACCCACAGTTCCGCCATCCTATCTCTCGATGACGACGAGCGCGCGCTGGACGGCGGAGCGTGCCGTCGCGCTCGGCCGGCGTCAGAAGCCGGCGAAGAATTCGCGCACGGCGACGCGGCCCCACGGCGGTTCCTGGTGGCCGGTCTCGCCGACGTGCGGGCACCAGATCACCGGGTAGCCGGGCATGCAGCCTTGGTAGTTCTGGCACTCCATCGGCGTGCCCTGGGCGGTCGTGGTCGTGCAGCCGTTCTTCATCACCCAGAAATCGCGGCTCTTCTCGCCGCTGGAAAAGGCGACGTTCATGTCGTCCATGCCGTGCGTGATCCAGGCGGCGACCGGGCCCTTGCACTGCGAGGCGTTGTTGGGCCCCGAGCCTGCGACGACGGCGATCGCGCGGATCACGTCGCCGCGCAAGCAGCCGACGGCCTCGGTCATCAGGCCGCCGTAGCTCTGGCCGGCGACGAACACGCGCTTCGGATCGACGCAATAATCGGCGGACATCTGCGCCAGCATCGCGTCGAAGAACGGCATGTCCATGCCCGTCGCGGAGAGATCCCACGCGCGGCTCGGTTGATCTGCCGGCGGCAGCCCGTCGGGATAGATGTAGATCGCCTTGTCGACGAGCGGCGCCTTCTCCATGTCGAGATAGGTCCGCATCATCTTTCCGGTGTAGTTGCTGCCGTGGTAGCCATAAACAAGCGCGCGCGGCACCGCCGGATCGTACGTCGCAGGGATCGCGACGTAGTAGCCGCGGTCGACGCCGCCGACGTTGATCGTCGCCTGGAACGCGCCTGTCTGCGCGGGCGCCTTGCCGCAGCCGGAGTTGCTGGCGCCCGACGTGCCCGCGCCGCCGGTGCTGCCGCCGCCCGTTCCGGTCGAGCCCGCGACCGCCGTCGTCCCGGCGCTGCCCGTCGTTGTGGCGCCGCCGGCGCTGCCCCCGCGCCCCGCCGCGCCCGTTGGCCCCGCCGCGCCCGTCGTCCCCGCCGCGCCTGTGGTTCCGGCGCCGCCGTCCGGCGCGCCCGAGCCGCCCGAACCCGTGGCGCCGGGCTCCGACGTGGCGCAGGCGCAGGAGACCGCCGCGAATACCAGCCATGCGCAGATGAGGCGGACTCGCATGAGCTGTGTATGGCCGCATTCCCTTCCGGGTGTGGACCAGGTTGAACGCGCGCGCCGAAGGACCAGATTGGATCTCGTAAGGGAGGTGCCCTATGAGGCGCATTTTGATGGCGCTGTCCGCCGGGACGGCCGGGCTTCTTCTGGCGGGAACGGGCCGCTTGGCCGTCGCCGATGAAAGCTCGGGCGGAACCGCGGCAGACACGAAGCAAGAACAGCAGATCCGGGCGACGTTCCAGAAGACGCCGGACCTGCGGAACGATCGCATCGACGTGAAGGTCGATGACGGAATCGCCGTGCTGGAAGGAACGGTCGATTCGCAGAAGGAAAAGAAGGAGGCGCAGCAGCTGGCCCACGTCGACGGAATCCTGGGCGTCAACAACCGCCTGCAGGTCCGCGGCGCCGGGAAATAGCTCGGTCGCGTTACTCGAAGATGATCGGCGCCACCGTCGTGGTGCCGGCGCCCAGAAATGAAAGATCAGGAGGCGCCGCCGGGATCGGGATGACCGTTCCCGCGCCGCTGGTGAGATCGATCTGGATCAGCTTGCCCGCGATCGTGAAACCGTACGCGATCCCGCCCCAGTACCCGAGGCCCAGGACGTCGTCCATTCCTGTCGGACCGATGACGCGCAGGAGACCGCCCGTCTTCGGATCGACCTCGACGATCCGGTCGCCGCGACCGCCGCCGTCGCCGTTCTCGGCTTTGACGGTGAGGTACGTGCCACCGCCCTTGATCGAGACGACGTCGCCGCTCGACACCCAGCGGATACCGCCGCTGGCGGCGTTGTTGAGCAGCCCGAC
>DATMZL010001421.1:0-2007 GCA_035607075.1 Polyangia bacterium | reverse complement strand
ATCGGTGGTGATGAGACTTGCGGTGCTGGTGCTGCTCGCGCTGATCGCGGGCGCCGGCGCCGCAACGTCGATGGCGCTACCCGAGCAGCGACTGTGGGCGATCCCGGTCTTCCTGGTGTTCACCGCGGCGACGGTGATCTTCGCGATGCGGCTGGCGCGGACGTTGCTGGATTCAATCGAACAGATCTCGAAGACGCTGGCCCGATTGGCGAAAGGTGAGTTCGACGCGCCCGTTCCGGAGTTCGGCGCGATCGGCGAGCTGCGGCGCATGTCGCGGCAGTTCGGCGAATTCGTCGGCGAGGTGACGCGCGTGTTGACCAGCGTTCGTTCGGCCGCCAACGCGTTGGTCGCTGCGAGCTCGCAGGTGTCGTCGGCCTCCCAGGCGCTGTCGCAGGGAACGACGGAGCAGGCGACCTCGGTCCAGGAGATCACGGCGAACCTCGAGCAGATGAACGCCATCATCAATCAGAACGCGTCGAACAGCGGCGAGACGCGGCGGATCGCGGTCAAGGGGGCGCGCGAGGCGGAGGAGGGCGGCAGGGCGGTGGAGGAGACGGTTAAGGCGATGCACAAGATCGCCGACCGCGTGACCATCATCGAGGAGATCGCGCGGCAGACAAACCTCCTCGCGCTGAACGCCGCCATCGAAGCGGCGCGCGCCGGCGACCAGGGGCGGGGGTTCTCCGTCGTCGCGAGCGAGGTGCGCAAGCTGTCGGAGCGGAGCCAGTCCGCCGCGAAGGAGATCGGATCGCTCGCCGGCTCCAGCGTGAAGATCGCCGAACGCTCGGGCGTGCTGCTCGCGGAGCTGTTGCCGTCGATCCGTAAGACCGCGGAGCTGGTCGAGGAGGTCGCGGCCGGTTCGAACGAACAGGCCACGGGCGTGCAGCAGATCAACCGCGCGATGAGCCAGGTCGACTCCGTCACGGAGCGGAGCGCGACGGCCGCCGAGCAGCTCGCGTCGACCGCCGAGGAGATGACGGTACAGGCGCATGCGCTGCGGGACCTGGTCTCCTCGTTCCACAAGAGCGCGCTCACCACGACGGGCTCGATGCGGACGAGCGCGGTGCGCGGCAGCAACGGCATCGCGGTGGTCACGGCGCCGCCGCCCGTGTCTTCCTCGCCGAGCCCAGACGATCCCGAGTTCCGACCCTTCTAGGCGCGCATGGCAACAACTCCCGCACTCGTCCGGCAATACGTCACGTTCAACCTCATGGGGGAGGAGTACGCGCTGCACATCGAGCACGTTCGCGAGATCATCGAATGCGAACGGATCACCGCGATTCCGTCGATGCCCCTGGTCGTGCGCGGCGTGATGAACCTGCGCGGCAACGTGGTTCCGGTGGTCGACCTGCCCGTGAAGTTCGGGCTGCCCGAGACGTCACTGACGCGCGCCGGGTACCTCGTCGTCGTCGAGCTCACCTGGAACGGCGAGTCGGTTCGCCTCGGCCTGCTGACCACGGAGCTGGGGCGGGTGATCGACGTGAAGCGCGAAGACATCAAGCCGGTGCCCGACTTCGGCACGCGCATTCAATCCGAGTACCTGCGCGGCGTCGGTCAGATCGACGGGCGTTTCGTGCTGTTCCTCGACAGCGAACACCTCCTGTCACCGGCGGAGATCCTCAAGATCACCGCGCTCGAAAACCCGCAGCCGCAGGAAAATTCCGGCGCGCGTGAAACGGCCGGCGAACAAGCCGGCGGCGGAGCCTGAGCGCGAGTGAGTTCGGCCGGCGCCGCGCGTGGCAAAAGCCCCGTGCCGTTGTTGCCCGATATCAGCGACGACGAGTTCGCGCTGTTCCAGTCCCTGATTTGCCACGAATCGGGAATCAATCTGACGCCGACAAAGAAACCGATGCTGGTGAGCCGACTGCTGCGCCGTGTGAACGCGCTGAAGCTGCGCTCCTTCGGCGAGTACTACCGCTACGTCATGCACCATCGCCTCGAGGAGATGGTGCGTCTTCTGGACGCCGTGTCGACGAACGAGACGTGGTTCTTCCGCAATCCCAAGCA
>DATMZL010000050.1:0-4590 GCA_035607075.1 Polyangia bacterium | reverse complement strand
GCGGGACTGGGAGGCCGCGAGGGAGAAGTTCAAGCCGCCGCCGCGCGCCCGCGCGCCCGGCGCACCAGCACCCGCGTCAGGGGGCAGCATGCCGTCCTACCAGGACATTCTACTAGAGTTCGAACGTCGCACTCAGCCGCCGAAGGCCCCCGCCGTCCAGGGGCCGTCGGCGGCTGTTTTGCTTGCGCAGCTGGAGACGCTCGGTGGCTGACGAGACCGTAAGAGCCAACATCGAGATAACAAAGTCCGGGGACGGCGCCGGTCAGGCCGCCGCCGACGTCGCGCGTCTGAATCAGGAGCTCGAGGCCCTCGCGCAGAACCGCGCTGGTATGCCGCAGGGAGAGTGGGCGCGGCAGAACGCGGATATTCAGAACCAAATTGCTCTGATCCAGGGCGTAGGCCAGGCGGCCAGGGTTACGGCTACCGAGCTCAGCGGCATTCCGCAAGTAATTGAGCGGTCGACCGCCGCCTTCATAGCCATGCGGGTTGAGGCTGAGAGAAACGTCGCCTCCATGGAGCGCATCGTTCGCACCCAGGAGGCGATGTCCCGCCAATTGGGCCCGCGGGCCAGTCCGTTTGCCAACGTTGCGGCTGCGCAACTGGAGACGCGGCTCGGCGTCCTTCGCGCTGAGAGCGACGCGATGCGCGCCGCCGCCGCCGAGCGGCTCGCGATCGATAAATATACGTTTGACGCCGAGACGGCGGGCATGACCCGCGTCGCGGCGGCCCAGAAGGTCGCCGCCGCGGAGATGATCGCTGACCTGAAGCGCGTCCAGGTCGAGGAGGAAAAGGCCGCTAAGGCACGGCTCGTATTCGCCCAGCAGATGGCCCCGAGCGCCAGCCTCTCCGAGCGCAACGCGGTAAACAAGTTTACCTTCGACCAGGAGACCGCCGGGTGGGCGCGCGTCGCGGCGGCGCAGCGTACCGCGACCGACCAGATGATTGCCAACCTCAGGCGCCTCCAGCAGGAGGAAGTCAAGGCTAACGCCGAGAGGTTT
The DNA here is from genome assembly GCA_035607075.1 of Polyangia bacterium. Taxonomy (GTDB): domain Bacteria; phylum Myxococcota_A; class Polyangia; order Fen-1088; family Fen-1088; genus JADGRB01. Next base: position 3,592 of record DATMZL010000050.1, on the reverse strand, counting down.
CAGTTCGCGCAGCAGATCGCGCCGCAGACCCAGATTAGGTTTCAGCGAAACGCGGCTGGGGAGCTGGAGGCCGTCGACGCGGCTATCAAGAAGATCGGTAATAGCTCAGGTACGGCCAACCAGGAGCTCAGGCACGTCGTTGCGGGGTTCGACGAGATCGCTCGCGGCCAGCGTGGCGCGTTCTTCTCAACGCTCGGCGCCGCGATGCGCGACGCGGGTTTCAGCGCCGGGGTCCTTGGCGCCAGCGTCGCGGGCCTGTCGGCCATCATGGTCACCGCTGGTATCGAGCGTCTCGTTGACCATTTCGGCGACTTGGCCCTGAAGGAGCGGACCGCCGCCGCCGCCGCTGGAATCACGATCGATCAATATTCGCGTCTCCGCGCGACGATGATGCTCGTCTCCGGTGACGCGAACCGGCTGGACCAGGTCTTCGGCATGCTCTCGGAGCACATCGAGCAGGCCAAGGTCGATCCGTTCTCTCGTTCCGCGAGTGCCTTCGCCACGCTTCGCGTTACGATGGCGGACCTCGACGCGGGTCTTCGTAACCCAGCCACGCTACTCGAGACCCTTCGCCAGCGCTGGCAGTCGATGGGCGACTCAATGGTGAGAACGGAGCTCTTCCGGACTCTCCTCGGCCGCGGGTTCGAGTCGATGGTTCCGCTGCTGAACCTGACCTCCTCCGAGCTCGCGAAGCTCAACGAGAAGGTCGCGGAGTCGGGAAACTTCCTCGACGAGAAGATGTCGGCCCAGCTCGTCGCGGCGGCTGAGAAGACGCACGCGCTGAGTGGCGCGTTCGAGGGTCTGGAGCAGCGGATCGCGCTTCTGGTTGGAAGCTCGGGCCTGACCGACTGGCTGACTACCGAGGTCCAGCAGCTTGGCCACGCGACGGACGGGTGGATCGCGCTCGCCGAGGCGATCGGGCGAGTGAAGCCACCGAGCTGGACGATGGGCAACGCGCTCGTGGGGCTCGCCGGGATAGCGATCCCGGGGATCGGTCTCACGCGTGGGTTGGAGGCGCCGGGTCGGGCCTCGGCGCCCATCCCGCCGGTTCCCGAGAGCGCGCCGTTCGGCAGACGTGGTAAGGCCGACATACAGGACTCGGCCGAGTTCGAGCGGTACGACCTCGCGGCGGACAAGCGCGAGCTCGACCGCAAGGTCAAGCTGATCCACGACGAGACCTCGGTCCAGGATGCCGCCTTCGCGGAGCGGATCGCCAAGGCGGGCCACGACCGCGACCTCGCCGCGAAGATCGCCGAGGAACGGGCGCAGTTCAACATTGACCAGGCCCGCAAGGAAGCCGAGACGCGGCAGTACTACGTCGACCGCGCCAATCGGTTCAACCAACCAGCGGCGGTCACGGACGTCCTCGGTGACACGGCGAACGCCCAGGTCCGGGCGATCCAGGGACGGACGGAGGCCGAGCGGGCCGCGAGCGCGGCGCAGGATCAGGCATACCAGACGTTCAAGCAGCAGAAGCTCGACGAGATTGCCCAGATCAAGAACGCCGAGGAGGCGGCGAAGCTCGCCGGCGCTTCTCCTCGGCAGCAGGAGGCCAACGCCCGCGAGGCAGCAACCAGGATCAATCAGATCTGGGTGAACCTTCGCGACCAGTCGACGGCCACGTTCAAGCAGGGGGTCGAGGAGTACGCGCGACTTGAGAAGGAGCGGGTCAACGCCGCGACGTCGGCCGCGGCGGCGATCGTAGCGGCGCAGTCCCGAGTCTTCTCGGGCGACATGGAGCGTGAGTCGTCTCTAGAGCGACTGGACGCGGTCCGGATCAACTCCTTCAAGGCCGGTCAGCAGATCGCGGTCTCGACCCACCAGATCTCCAAGGCCCAGATGGAGGCAGCCGAGGCGAACTTCACCTCGCAGGTCATGGCCGGCGAGGAGCAGCGCGTTGCCGTGATGCTAAATGCCGCCGGGCTGACCGAGGCCCAGCAGCAGAAGCTCTACGAGCACCTTAGCGAGCTCTACGCCAAGGACGCCGAGCAGCAGGCCCAGTACCAGGCGAAGATCACCGCCGACATCGAGGCCGAGAACGAGAAGCGCAAGAAGGCGTTCACGGCGCTGTTCGACGGGATCGGGTCGTCGCTGGAGCACTCGCTGACGGGGCTCCTGACCGGCCAGACGACCTGGGCCAAGGCGATCCAGAACGTCCGGAACTCGCTGATCTCGGGGATCGTTTCCACGGTTTCGTCGGTCGCGAGCGAGTACGCCGGGAAGCAGCTCGGTCCGATGCTGGGGCTGAGCGCGGAGCAGTCGAAGGGCGGGCTGGGGTCCGTCCTCGGGTCCGCGCTGTTCAAGGCCCTGGGGATGGAGAAGGACGTCCCCCAGGACGCGATGAAGGGCGTCGCCGATAAGTGGCAGAAGGCGGTCGACGCCCAGCTGAAGGCGACGGACCTGCAGGGCAAGGCCGCGCAGGACCTGTCGAAGGCCGCGGAGGCGCAGCTGAACGCGGCGGGCAAGACCGGCGGCGGTACGTCGACCGGCGGCGGCCGGACGTCGGACAGGGTCGACACCGAGGCGCTGCCCGCGCCGAGGAAGGCCGGGGCCGACTATGGTGGTTCCGGTGCGTTCGGCGCCGAGACGGGCGGAAGGGCCGGCGGTTCGACTGCCGCGATGGACCCGATGGCGCCGGCTGGCACCGCCGCGCAGAGCGCCGGTATGACGACGATCACCTCTCCTTCGGGTCGTAAGTTCAGGGTCGCGAGCGAATTTGCCCCTAATTTCCAGGGATTCATCAACGAGTACGAGAACCAGGGTGGGGTCATCGGCCCGGCGAGCGGCGGACTGAGCGAGCGTCCGGGGAACGCGAGCTACCATCCGCTGGGGCGAGCTATCGACGTCAACCAGATCGGACGAAATATCCGCAGCGGTGGAACGACCCTTCCCGTTGACGAAGAGAACGCGATGGCCGCGCGCTGGGGGCTCTACCCCGGCTCGCGTTTCTCTAATCCAGACGCCGGACACTTTGAGGTTCGCAACGCTGCCGCGGCTCACGCGGCGCTGGGTCAGGCCGACCCCGCCGCGACGCAGCTCAAAACCTCGGTCGACAAGCTCGATTCGACGACGAAGAGCCAGACGACGACGCTGACCCGGGCGAACGACAACTCGCAGCAGCTGGCGAGCAAGATCACCGCGAACGACGCGAGCTTGGACCAGGACAAGCGGACGACCGACGAGCTCAAGGCGACGACGAGCGACGACAAGAACGCGACGACCGCTAACACCCAGGCGATCCAGGCGCTCACGCAGAAGATGGGGTCGGCGGGCACGGGCGGGCTCGCCTCACCGCCGGCCGGCCTGGGCGGCGGGAACGGCTTCGGCGGCGGCGGCGCGGCCCTGGGGGTTCCAGACCAGCCGGGGCTGAACGTCTCCCCGGGCACGGGCATCGCGTCGGCGACGTCGAGCCTATCCGGCGCGTTCGGGACCCTGACCTCCGTCGTCGGGATCGCCGCGTCGGCGACGTCGCTGTTCGGCGGCCAGATGTCGCAAACGATGAAGATGATAAGCGGGGGTATCGGGCTTCTTTCACAGGTCGCCGGGCTGCTCGGTGGAGGCGGCGGAAGCGGCGGGTTGCTGAGTGGCCTGG
>DATMZL010000633.1:0-2152 GCA_035607075.1 Polyangia bacterium | reverse complement strand
CGCGAAGGTGTTGGGCTTCCTCAATCTATCCAGCTCGCAGACGGGCAGCCTGGTGCGCATGGAGCAGTACGAATCGGTGGCGCTCGGGATCGCGCAGACGGTCACGGCCGATCCGACGACGCTGACAGGCTGCGACGCGACCCAGGACGAGGTGGGCTGCGTGGGCCCGTGGCTCGCTGACTTCGGCAAGCGCGCGTACCGGCGCCCGCTGACCGACAACGAGCAGAGCAACCTGATCGCGTTGTTGGGACGCGACGCGGACACGCTCGCGTACCCGGCGCGGCTGGCGATCGTCGTCCAGGCGATGCTGCTGTCGCCGAAGTTCCTGTTCCGTCCCGAGATCGGCATCGGCTCGCGCGGAGCCGGTCAGGTCGTTCCGCTGACGTCGTGGGAGGTGGCCGCGCGGCTGTCGTACTTCCTGACCGGGACGATCCCCGACGCGGAGCTGGCGGGCGCGGCGGACGCCGGCCTGCTGACGTCGCAGGACGAAGTGGTCAAGCAGGCGAAGCGGCTGCTGACGTCCCCGCGCACGCAGTCGCAGCTGGTGAAGTTCCACAACATGTGGCTGGGCACGGACACGACGGCGGCGCTCGCCAAGGACGAGAAGCCGTTCCCAACGTTCACGCCGCTGCTCGCGTACAACATGGCGAAGGAGACCAACGAGTTCCTGCGCAACACGCTGTTTGAAGAAGGCGGAACGTTCGCGTCGCTGATGTTGTCCGATCACACCTGGGTCAACCAGCAGCTCGCCGATTTCTACGGCGTTCAGGGGCCGGACGAAGATCATCCGAAGGACTTCGTGCGCGCGCAGCTGGACACGAGCAAGCGCGTCGGCATCCTGACGCAGGCGTCGCTGCTGGCGACGATGGCGAAGCAGGATCGGACCGATCCGGTGCGGCGCGGGAAGTTCGTCTACTTCCAGCTGCTGTGCAAGACGGTGGCGCCGCCGTCGCCCCAGATCGTCGCGATGTTCAAGCCGCTGGACCTCAGCAAGACGGCGCGCGAGCAGTTCACCGAGCACCGCACCAACCCGGTGTGCGCGATGTGCCACGACGTGCTCGATCCGCTCGGGCTGCCGTTCGAGCACTACGACGGTATCGGTCAGTGGCGCGACCTGGATCAGGGGCAGAACATCGACGTGACCGGCGAGGTCCTGGGCAAGCCGTTCGACGGCGTGCCCCAGATGGCGGCCCTGATCGCCGATATGCCCGAGGCGCGCGACTGCTACATCAAGGAGTGGTTGCGGTTCGCGAACGGGCGGCTGGACGCCGATCAGACCTACGTCGACTGGTTGATGACGCGGTTCTCGCGCAACACGCGCATCGTCGATCTGGTGGCGGCGGTGGTCGGCAGCGATGCGTTCCGGCAGCTGGCGCCGGCGGACGGTGCGCCATGAGGATCAAGAAGGTGCGGACCAACGTGGACGACGCCAACGTGAAAACGGAGACGAACGCGAAAGGGAACAAGCCGGCGCCCCTGCGCATGATCCCGCGCCGGCTGTCGCGCCGGGCGCTGCTGCGGGGCGCGCTGGGCGTCGGCGTCGGGCTGCCCTTCCTCGAGCTGATGCAGCCGCGCGGCATTCGCGCCCAGACCGCGACCGCGCCGAAGCGGTTCGGCATCTTCTTCAGCCCGTGCGGGACCATCCCGGAGAACTGGCGGCCGATCCAGGCGCCCCGCGCCGAGGCAACCGACTTCCAGCTGTCGCCGATCCTCGAGCCGCTGGAGCCGTTCAAGCAGGACATCGTCGTCCTGCGCGGCATGAACTTCGAGTCGTCACAGAGCAAGTACGGCCCGATCGCCAACGTGCACGACCAGGGGATGACCGAGATGCTGACCGCGATCCCGCTGGTCAAGGGCCCGGCGGGCGCGGGGCGCGCGAACCACTTCCTCGACGGCTCGGCCGGCGGCCCGTCGATCGATCAGCACATCGCGGAGGCGATCGGCGGGCAGACGCTGCTGCCGTCGCTGGAGCTGGGCGTCGAGAGCACGGACACGTTCCTCGAGACGCTGGTCACGCACATGTGTTACGGGCCGGTCGACCAGAATGATCAGTACAAGTGCGCGATTCCGATCCAGCCGGTCGACGATCCGGTGCAGATCTACACGCGCCTGACGGGCAGCACCCAGGCGGGGACGACGGAGCAGATCCTCG
>DATMZL010000057.1:0-2499 GCA_035607075.1 Polyangia bacterium | reverse complement strand
CAAGCGAGGCCGCCATTATGGCACAATCGGCTGGGATGCCCGCGACGTTCGTGGCCGTGACGGGGGTTGGTCGCCGCAGCGCCTTGCGTTCGCGCCGCGCGGTCGCCGCGGTCCTGGGGCTCGCGGCGCTGCTCGGCTTCACGATGTTCGCGCCGTTGGCGATCGCTTCCGGAAATGATGGCGCGCTCGCACCCGCGGACGACGGACTGACGCCGACGGAACGCCTGGAACGATCCGACAAGGTCGAACGCGTGGAGCCGTCGGAGGCGCGCCGGATCGCCGAGCGCCGCCTGCGCGGCGCGGACGACGACGAGTACGACAGCGGAACCTCGGCCGGCCCGGCGGCGGGCCTGGGATCGTTGCTGGGCGGGCGCTCCGGCCTCTTCGGCACGTTGGTGATGGCCGCCGTGTTCTATTTCTTCTTCATGCGCGGCCGCGCCGGCAGCGCGACGCCGAGCTGGGGTTCGTACTACCTGTTCTGGATCGTGGCGCCGGCGCTGCTCGCCGCCGTGTCGTCGCATCCCGAGTTCCTCGGCGTCATCGTCGTCGGCCTGCTCGCGCGCCGCTGGCTGCCCGATCCGATCATGTTCTTCAAGCACCGGGCGCGCGTCCGGACGCTGCAGATCGACATCGACACCAACGCCAGCAACGCGACCGCGCGGCGCGACCTGGCGAAGATCTGGCTGGAGAAACATCGCCCGCAGCGCGCACTGCCGCTGCTGGAGCGGGCGATCGCGCGCGATCCGAATTCCGTCGAGCTGCAGTTTCTGTCGGGCGTGGCGCACCTGCTCGCCCGCCAGCACGAACGCGCGGTGGAGGCGCTGGTCGCGGTCACGCACCGCGAGCCCAACTTCCAGTACGGCGAAGCGTTCCTACGCGCGGCGGACGCGCTGATCGCGCTTGGTCGCTGGGACGACGCTGACGACGCGCTGGAACGCTACGTGAAGATCAACAGCTCGAGCATCGAGGCGCGCTGCAAGCGCGTGCGCGTCTGCAAGGCGCGCAAGGACGATGAGGGCGCGCGCAAAGCGCAAGCCGATCTCCGCGACGTCTGGCGCTCGCTCCCCGCCTACCAGCGCCGCCGCCAATTCGGCTGGTACCTCCGCTCGCTGTTCTAGCTTCCGTCGCTACTTACGCTTCTTCTCGTATGTCCCCATCAGCTGCGCCTCACCCAGCACGTGGCCGCGCATCGCCCGTTCCAGCGCAGCCTTCGTCGGCGTACGCAAATCCGCGAGCGCAACGTCCAGCGCATACACCTTGAAGAAGTAGCGGTGCCGCCCGATCGGCGGACAAGGGCCGCGGTAGCCGGTGCTTCCGAAGTCGTTGACGCCTTCGAGCGTTCCCTGCGGCAGCGCCGCCGACGTCGCGCCTTCGGGAAGCGCGCTCGTCGCCGCCGGCAAGTTGTAGAGCACCCAGTGCACCCACGTCATCTTGGGTGCGCGCGGATCCGGCGCGTCCGGATCGTCGACGATCAGCGCGAAGCTGTTCGTGCCCGCCGGCGCGCCTGACCACGCGAGCGCCGGCGCGACGTCGTCGCCCTGACACGTGTGCTTGGCGGGGATCGTCCCCTCGTGCTCGAAGCTCGGTGAACGCAGCGCTAACGCCATCGGCGACCTCCCTCCGGATCGCCCGGAACCTGCGTCTGCGTCTGGTGTCCGTCAAGACGTGACGGCCCCGCTGCGCCTCGTCGTCGTCTGGCTGGCGGGCGCGCTCGCGCTCGCGGTCGCCTGGCGCGCGGACGCGTGGAGGCAATGCGCGCCCGCGGCTGCACCGGCGCTCGCGGCTGCGCCGACGTCCGCGCCCCTCGCGTCAGCCGACGAAGCGCGAGCCGCGATCGCGAAACACCTGCGCGGTCGTTATGAAGGCACGCGTCTCGAGCACCGGGCTCCGCTCATCGAGGTCCGCGACGAAACGCTGCAGCGACTGCTTCCAAATACGCGCTTTTTCGTGACGAGCCTCGGGATTGGTGGCTTCGACTTCACTCCGGTCGGCGAATTGATCTCGTTCAAACGCACGTCGTCCGGCGACGACATCCGCTGTGCCCGCGACGACGAATTCTTTCTGGAACAGTTCAACGGCATCGCGCTGCCCGACGTTCGCGCACCGCAGGAGATCGCGTTCGCCGCGGCGAGACTGTTGGCCACAATGGTCGGAGGGGGCGTCGTCCGCTTCGCTGTGCATGAGACGCGCGCGGAGATCTGGATGGGAGACGTTCTCTGGTTTTCCCTCGACGTCGTTGTCTATCACGGTCGAGTTTCGCGCATCGAACTCGCCATGCGCTGACGCATTTCACCGACGGGCGTGCGTTCAGGATTGCACCGGAATTGTTGCGTGCGGACGCGCTGATTACGGTCGGGGTTATGAAAAATCAGATCGCGAAACTCATGGTAGCCGTCGCATTCGCCGGTGTAGTCGTGGCCGGAACGATCACCTCGTGCGACGACAACGACAACAACAACGTCAGCACGGGCGTCGCTGGTCACGGCGGGACGACCGGCA
>DATMZL010000059.1:0-2018 GCA_035607075.1 Polyangia bacterium | reverse complement strand
TCGGGCTCCCACATGCCTGCGTCCGACGCCGGACTGTGGAATCCCGTTCGATTCCTGCCACGAGACTCGTGGCTTAGACAACTGATAAAGCCCTGGGCTCGTGCGTGCATCCGGCGGAAGGCTGGGTCCGATCAGGTCTTTCGTCCCGACTACAGATCCGCGTTGATCTCGCTGAAGATCGTGGAGACCGAGCCGCTGAGCGTCAGGACGAGTGCCAGGATGAGCGCATACTCCCCTATCGCCTGATCCTCTTCCTGGGTGCGAAGGGCCGTGAGCGCGGGTTACAGCTGCATCGGGATCAGCTTCAACCTCTCCACTTGGCGCCTCCTTCCAGACTTTCACGTGTCTGGTTTCGACGCCGGACCGAGGACCCCCGGTCGATTCCCGGCAAGGAATTCGGGGCTTGCGCGACTGATAGGCATCGGTGTTCGTATCGGCTTCCGCTTGAAGGATGGGTCCGGGTCAGGTCCTTAGTCCCGACTAGAAGCCGGCGTTTACCTCGCTGAAGACCGAGGCGGGGAACCCGCCGATCGCGCTCAGGAGCGTGAAAGCAGCCGTCGAAACGAGGACGAGGATGAGGGCGTATTCGATAAGCGCCTGCCCCTCTTCGTCGTGACGCAGGCGGAAGAAAGCTCTCGTTAGCAGTTCGGTCATCAAAGCGCACTCCCTGATCGAGACGTTGACTCTGGTGATAGACGCCGGGGAGACACCCGCGACACCGCAGGACGGGTGGCTGTTCCAGTCCGTTCGTCTTTGGCCTCGCGAGGGACTCTACGCCTGAAGGGGGGGTCTGAACAGGCCCTTGGTCGGCGGCGCCTTTCGCCGCAGGTCGCTTCAATTCGGCCTGTGCAACGGTTCGAGGCCCTTGGCGACCGCCTGCGCGCCTTCGCGCGCCCCTGGGAGTTCGCCTGCTTCATCTGTGTGCCGGCGATCGTCGTCGCATTCGCGGGCTGGGAGGAGCTGAAGGCGCGACTGGCCCTCGAAGATTTCGGCATCTTCCGGACGGCCGCTCTCGCGGTGATTCACGGTCACTCTCCCTACGTGGCCCCGAACCCCAGCGCGTATATGCACTTCGACAGATTCGTCTACCCGCCGGTCGCCGCCCTGCTCTTCGCTCCGTTCGCGGCCTTGCCGTCGGGGCCGTCGACGGCCTTGATGTTCGTGGCCGGCCTCATGGCCATACTCGCCGCCTTGCGCGTACTGGGCGTTCAGGACTGGCGCTGTTACAGCGTCGCGCTCATCTCGGCACCGGCGGTCAATTCCATCGCCCTCGGAACGCTCACGTCGTTTCTTCTCCTCGGCACGGCGCTTTGCTGGCGTTACCGCGACAACCCGGCCGCGGCTGGAGTGGCGACTGCCGTTACTGCCCTCCTCAAGCTCTTCCTATGGCCGCTCGGCGTTTGGCTTCTCGTCACCAGGCGGTGGCGGGCAGCGATCATCTGCGCCTGCACCGGCCTCATCCTCCTGGTGGGAGGTTGGGCCGTGATCGACTTCGCCGGGTTGCGCAGCTATCCGACGATCCTGCACGTCCTCCAGCAGATCGAGATTCCGGTGAGCTACTCGCTGGTCGGGCTCCTGGGGCTGAGCGGCGGAACGGCGACGGCCGTCACGGTCGGGCTCTCGCTGGCCGCGATCGTCGCCATCTGGCGGGCCGCACGCGGCGCGGGCGGCGACCGCCGTGCCTTCGCTGTGGCGGTCGTGGCTTCGCTCGCCACGACGCCGTTGCTCTGGATGCATTACCTCTTGCTGCTCTTCGTGCCGATCGCCTTCTACCGTCCGCGACTGTCGGGACTCTGGTTCGTGCCGTGGCTTCTGTGGCTCACACCGTCGAGCAACTCGCACGGGGAGACTTGGCGGATCGTCCTAGCCCTCGTCGTTGTAGCGATCGTTGGCGTGCGGACTCTGTTGGCGTCGGAAGCGCCGGCGCTCAACCGCGCCGGCGTAGCACCACGACCTGTGGCGAGCTGAAGACCACTCGCGCCGGCAAGGCGCGGCGAAGCGACCGCTCGAGCGCGTGG
>DATMZL010000060.1:0-3431 GCA_035607075.1 Polyangia bacterium | reverse complement strand
GAGTATGCGGGGCGACTGCAGCGGAACGACAAGCGGCGCTGCCTGGAGATTCGCGGGCTGGCGAGCGTGCCAGCGTGAGCACTGAGATTCAAGATTTCATCCGCGAGACATGGCCCAAGGCCCACGCGGGGCATCCTGGGTTGGATCTTGAAAAGGGCGAGTGCATCGGCTGTCCGTACTCGCGCCCGCGTTGTCCGGCCTGTTGCGAGTATTTCACTGGAGAACCGGGGCGCGATGGATTGTGCCCAGAATGCGCGAAGGATTCGAAGAACCCATGAGTGCCGTCGTCATTCGCCCCGGCGCACCCGAGGACCGCGCGCACGTCGGTGAAACCTTCTGGCGCGATTACTCGCAGACGCTACAGGCCCGCGGCACACCCGCGAAGGTGCTCGCGGCGAAGCTCAACGCCATCCTTGACGCACCCGGGTGGCAGCTCGACGTCGCGTGCTCGAGCGAGGAACCAACGTACATCCTCGGGTGGTTCTTGCGCTCGTCGGGCTTCCCGCTGCGTGCGGCGTGGATTCACGTGCGGCCTGAGTGGACAGGCAAGGGCGTTGCGCGCGCGCTGCTCAAGAACGCGGGGTTCACGCGGGGGAACGTCGAGTGCGCCTTTGTCGACCCGGACGTCGCGAAGTGGGCGGGGCGCAAGGGGATGACGCTGCGGCTGCGGCCGCACATCGCCGAGGTGTGCGCGTACGACGCGGCGAAGGTCGCGGCCTGGGAGGTTGCGTGAACGTCGAGTGCGTGCAGATCAACGTCACCCGCTGGCGCTGTAATAAATGCGATTCACTGTGGGAACGCGTAAAAGATGCGGTCGCGTGCTCGGAGGGTCATGCTGCCGAGGTTCGTGAGATGGCGACTCTGCTGCGCTATGGAACGCTTGATCCTGCCGTGGCAATCTGGGGACGCTGGTGGCAGATGGGGGCGCGGGAGCGCGAGAGAAAAGAGCGCAGGAATGTGATCCGAGAGATGAGCCGCATTCGCTGCGCTCAACGTCGCTGGAGAGAACGGGAGATGTACGCGTGACGTTCCGCGGCCCCGGAATGCCACTCGACGATAGTGCCCGCTTCGACGTTGCCCCGCGCGACTTCCACCGCTTCGAGTTGGGCGAGCTCGTCGAGTTGAACGGCTCGACGCCATGGATCGTCACGCGGTTGAACACGGTAATGGGCACCGTGGACCTCACGCCGCTCCCGTCGTGGGAGGCGTTCCTCTCCGGCAAGGCGCACCGTCGCCGGCATGACGTGCCCGACGAGTACGGGCGCATCGGCGCGCCGGTGATTCAGCACGGCGGGCCGCCGATCAAGGGGAACTGATGTTCAAGGTCGAAGGAGGTTGGCAGGCCATCCCGCGGGAACCGAACTTTTCCGCATGGATTGAGCGTTCGGTGATGGACGACAAAATCGAAGTGCGCGTCCGTCGCCTGGAGCCGCGTGCATACGGAGTCGAGTTCATCGACATGCGGGACATGATGTCCGATCCGTACGGCCTGACGGATGTCGTGTTCCGCTGCGTTGCCAAGGTGAAGGCGCTTCCTACGGAATGAGCCAAGCCGCTGCGCTCAGAAGGGCCGCTGACCGCGAGTGGCGCCGGCGCCAGAAGGCGCGCACCGCCGAACTGCTCGCCACGTTCACGCTGTCCGCGCTCGCGAACGGCCACGGGCCGCAGCTCAAGTTCACGTCGGACACCGCGCGGTGGATCTTGGCGCTGTGCTCGCGGCGCGCCGGCAAGACGAGCGGCATCGCGGCGCGCAAGGCGGTCAAGTCGCTGGCGAAGCCCGATGGGAATCGCGTCTACATCGGCCTCACGAAAGACCAGGCGCGCGAGGTCATGTGGGAGCCGATTTGGCAGCCCATGTGCCAGACGTGGAGGCTTCCGGTGGAGCATGACGAGACGCGCATGGTGACATACTTCGAGAACGGCTCGAAAGTGCGGTTCACGGGCACGGACGACGTGCGCCACATCGAGACGGAACTTGGCTCGGCACTCGACGAGGCCACCATTGACGAGTCGCAGTCCCAGAGCGACAGCGTGCTCAAGCCACTCGTGGAGCGCATCCTGCCGCCCGCGCTCGGCGACCGCCTTGGGACGCTCGTGCTCGCCGGCACGATTCCCACCGTCGAGGCGGGGCTATTCTGGGACCTGTGGAACACGTCGAATTGGAGCAAGCACAACTGGTCGCAGTTCGACAACCCGTTCATGCCGAACGCGCAGCGCGACCTTGACGAGTACCTGGAGAAAAACCCGGGGCTCACGGTCGACAGTCCGATCATTCAGCGCGAGCGGTTCGGCCGGTTCAAGTTCGACAAGGACGCGACGGCATACACCTACAATGCCGGCCTAAATGGCTATGTGCCGACAGTGCCGACGTGGGCCCTAGGGCTACGCGTGCCGTCGGGGACGTGCATGGTCGCCGAGCCGTGGGCGGGCGCCGACTCGTTCGCGTTCGCCATCGACCCAGGCGCGAACACCGACCGTGTGGCCGTCGTAGGGTGGGCGTGGAGCGCACGCGATCGCAACGTTCAGCATGTCTTCGATTGGGCCAGCGAGAAGGCGAAGAAGCACACATGGGCGCAGATTGCGAAGGTCTGCAGCTTCGCCGCCGCCCACTTCCCGGGCATCCGCTGGCGCTACGACGCGGGCAGTTCGCAGAACACCATCGACACGTTCGGACGCGACTATGGCATCCCGCTCATCCTCGCGGCGAAGAAGACCGACCTGAAAGGCCAGGTCGACCGCAACAACGACCTTCTGACGCAGGGCCGCGCGAAGGTCATGATCGGGTCGAAGCTCGAAGAGGACTACCGTAAGGCCGCCTGGGACGTCGACGCGCGCGGGCGCGGTCAATACCGATGGGCCAAGGCATGGCACCCGGACGCAAGCGAGGCGGCCCGGTACGCGCTCCAGGACTACTTCGACCTGTACGAGGCGCCCAAGGCGTTCGCGCGGCGCAGCGCGGGGGCAATCGAGGACGAGGCGGTACAGGCGCTGCTCGAAAGGCCCGAGGAGAACGAGTCATGGATGGACAACGACTTGGCACGGGGGCGGTTTTAGTGCAGTCTCGTCGTGTGAAGCGCATCCACATGGAATCGCGTCTTGGCCGCCGTGGGCACAAGTGGTTTCCGAACGGCGCCTCGCCTCGACACATGGAGAACCAAAAGGCGGGTCTCATCGCGACGCTGCTCGCGGTGTTCTCCGGTCGGCGTAAGTGAACTGGAAAGACGTCAAGATGGCGCCGTTTTCAATGCGCGCCTTCACTCCGAGTCAGTTACCGATGACGCCGGCGGGTCGTCTGGAAGTGATCCACGAGTGGCTTGCCGGTCCTGAAATCATCGATGAGAACGGCGAGCCGACCGGCGAGCGCGGCGCCCCGCTTATCACAAAGGCGCTCGCCAAGCGCCTCATGGATGCGGTCAAGTGAAAGTTCCCGA
>DATMZL010000565.1:0-2515 GCA_035607075.1 Polyangia bacterium | reverse complement strand
CGCTGGAGCCGCCGGAGCTGGCGCAGCACCTCGGACGGGCTGAAGTGCGAGACCTGTTCATGCGGGCGGCGCTGCTGTGCGCGTGGGCCGACGGCAAGGTCTCCTTCGCGGAGCGCGCGAAGATCGACGCTTTCGCCAAGGCGCTGAACGTGTCCGACGCGGCGCTGGCGGCGCTGGAGGCGCACGTGAAGGACCTGCTGCTTCGCCCGCTCGCCAACCTGGCGAACGTCGACGCGGTCACGTCGGTGGCGAAGAAGCTGGGCGTCTAGCGCCCGACCGCCTCGCAATGAACGAGAGTCGGAGGATGGGCCGCGCGGCCCTGGCGCTGTTGCGGCCGGTCGTGGGCAGCATGGCGCTGTCGCTGGCCGGCCTGGTGCTGGTCCGCGGCCTGGTGTCGTTCGAGTTCCTGCAGAAGAGCAACGACGTCGTCGGCAACTACCTGCAGACGCTCGGGTCGATCTACGCGGTGCTGCTGGCGTTCGTGGTGTTCGTCGTCTGGACGCAGTTCAACGACGCGCGCGCCAACGTCGACAGGGAGGCGAACGAGCTGCTGAACCTATATCGCACCGCGCGCGGCCTGCCCGAGCCGGCGCGCGGGCAGGTGCTGGCCTCGGCCGTCGCGTACGCGCAGGTCGTGGTGGAGAAGGAATGGAGCACGATGGCGTGCCTCAACCCGGCCGACATCGGCGGCGGCGCGGCGGTGCTCGAGGCGATGTGGACGTCGGTGCACGCCGCCGAGCCGATGGTCGAGCCCGAGCGGTCGCTTTATCGCGAAGTTCTGAAACGGCTCGACGATCTCAGCGACGCGCGTTCGAGCCGGGTGACCAGCGTCAGCACCACCATCCCGACCACGCTCCGGATGCTGCTCTACATCGGCGGCGTGAGCACGATCGGATCGATGTACCTGTTCGCCGTCGAGAGCTTCGCCGTCCACGCGGTGATGACCGCGGCGCTGGCGGGCGCGATCTCGCACGTGCTCCACGTGATCGAGGACCTGGACGACTGCTTCGAAGGCCACTGGCAGGTGCCGCGCACGTCGTTCGAACGCGTCAGCCGCCAGATGGCCGCCGCCTCAAATCCGATCCCCTCGCCCCGCGAAGCTCCTTCCCCCTCGCCCCGCGAAGCGGGGAGAGGGTCGGGGTGAAGGGTCTTCGCGCAGCTATCCAACGGCGCCGAGATCGCGTCGGTCGGCGTCGTCGGCGAAGAAAGTCATCACCTGATCGAGGCTGTTCGTGTTGAACCCGTCCACGAACTCCCGAAGGATCGCGGCAATCGGCCGGCTGCCCGGAGGGTATCCTTGGCGGCTTCAGTCATCGCGTCTCCTTTCTACTGCATCTTGACGACTGCGGCGCTGGCGGCGCCGCCAGGCGAGCGCCGCCAGCGCAACGACAGCGACGACCGCGACCGTGCCGCGCCCGGCTCCGGTGACGCTGCACGTGCACCCGCGTCTCTGCAGTCCCGTGTTGCCGACGTGGCCGGCGAAGCCGGAGGCTATCGCGCGGCCGGCGGCGCCTGCGTCGTGGCCGCCCGCGCCCGCGCGGCCGTCACCGCCGCTGCCGCTGCCGCCCGAACCGCCGCTGCCGGTGGGTGGCGCGGCGGAGCAGATCTGCACGTCCCAAAGACCCACGTTGGTCGAGAGCGACAGGCATGTATCAGCGCACGCGATCGTGACGCAGCGGCTGATGGCCTGGACCCGACTGAACGAGGCGCCGGGCTGCCACGTCACGCCCCCGTCATCGGACGTCGCCTCGATGAGGCCGAACGTGGCGCCCGAGTCGTCGAAGCCGGTGGCGGCATAGACGATGCCGCCGCGTTCGGCCAGATCGACGATGAACGGCGGATTCGCAACCGGCGCGAACGACGCGCCGCCGTCCTGCGAACGGAAAAGCATAGGCACATCCCTCCCCTGCTGCGCGGCAACCAACCAGGCGCCGTCCGCCGCGATCAGGAACGCCCGCAGGGCGCCGTCCAGAACGGCGACCCTCTGCGTCCACTTCCCGCTGGCGGTGTCCGCGATCAGCAGCGCTTCGTCCAGCGTGGCGAAACCTGCATCCGTCGTCGAAGGCGTCAGCCATCGCACCGCAATCCAATCCCTGCTGCGCGGATCGACCGCCAGGATGTACGCGGCGCCGGATGCGGGCGCATTTGTCAGATCGATGGGCGCGAAGCTGGCGCCGCCGTCCGTGGACTTGAAGATCTCCGACTGGAACGGGGCGGGCCCGCGCGTGCTGAAGTACATCGTCGTGGGATCCGACGGAGCGATCACGAAGCTCGTCACCGTCGTCGTGCCGGTGTAGACGGTGCTGTCGAAGCTCGACCCGCCGTTATCGGATCGCAGAATCGACACGGGCATACCGCCGTCTCCGGCGCTGAAGGTCGTCAGATACACGCGGCCCGCGAGATCGAACCGGATGATGCCCACGAACCGTCCGGTGAGATCGCCGCCGGGCGTGCGCCACGAGCATCCGACGTCGTCTGAAAAGGCCAGCCCCCGAGATGCCGAAGCGAACAAGCG
>DATMZL010001276.1:0-3634 GCA_035607075.1 Polyangia bacterium | reverse complement strand
GCGAAGGATTTCGGCGCGTTCGAGCAGCTCCTCGACCGCTACGAGGACAAGATCTTCCGGCTCGCGTACCGGTTCGTCCGCAACGAGACCGAAGCGAAGGAGGTCCTCCAGGACACGTTCCTGTCGATCTGGCGCAAGCTGGATACGTTCAAGGGTGATTCTCAGTTCGGAAGCTGGCTCTACCGCGTCGCCGCGAACACCGCGCTGATGCGCCTGCGCGCGCAGCGCCGGCACCCGGAGGTGTCGACGGAAGAGCTGCCGGCCGGCTACCTCGACAGCTACGGCCAGCTGCCGCCCACCGGCGAGAACTGGGCGCGGCGTCCCGACGACGAGCTGCAATCGGAGGAGGTGCGCCGCCACATCCAGTCGGCCGTCGACGCCTTGCCCGAGATCTACCGGACGGTGTTCCTGCTTCGCGACGTCGAGGGGCTGTCGACCGAGGAAACGGGCGAGATCCTCGGGATCTCCGTGCCGACGGTGAAGACGCGTCTGCACCGCGCGCGCATCGCGCTGCGCGACACCATCACCGGTTACTTCAATAAGCGGTGACGGGGTAGGGCCGTAACCGCTCGAATTTTCGGTATAATCCCGGGCGTGATTCGCCCCGCGACGGCGCTGACCATCTGCGCGGTCGCCCTCATCGGCGCCGGATCTGCGCAGGCCAGCGGCGAGCAGAGCGCGCCGGCTCCCCACGCGCAAATGCTGACCGCCGAGGCGGCGCGCCTCGCCGCGCGCGCGTCGCAGCCCGAAGGCGCGGGCGCGCTGGCGGCGCTCGCCACGCTGGATGAAGACGTCGATCCGACGGCGCTCGAGGCGGCGATCCGCGGCGGAACTGCGAAAGGCGCGCACCCGCTGCTCGCCGCGCAGGCGTCGTGGCTCCTCGCGCATCTTTATGATCAGCGGGGGCTGACCAAGGAAGCGGCGGCACTGCGCGCGTCGCTGGGCCTCCTGTCGCACTATTTCGTCATCGGCCCGTTCGGCGAAGGCCGGGCCAGCCTCAACACGGCGTTTCCGCCGGAGCTGGAACGGGCCGCGCCCGATCTCGCGAAGACCTACCCGGGCAAGGCACACGACGTCGGGTGGCGCGCCGGCGACGCCGCGATGCGAGACGGCGTCCTCTTTCTGGACGGCCTGCTGCGGCCCGCAGATCAGGCCGTCGCCTACGTCGTCGCGTTCGTCCGCAGCGAGCGCGATCGCGCCGCGGTCCTGCGACTCGGTTCGCCCGGGGCGATCAAGGTCTGGGTCAACGGCGCCGCCGTGTTCACGCACGACGTGGTCCGCCCGGCGGCGCTGGATCAGGACGCGGTCACGGTTCGCCTCGGGCGGGGTTGGAACCGCATCATGATCAAGACCGCGATCGGCGACGGAGCCTGGCGGCTGTTCGCGCGCGTCACCGACGCGGCGGGGACTCCGCTGGGCTTGCGCGATGAAGCCGGCGCGCCGCCCGAAGCGCGCGCGCTGGCGCGGCGCGCGGCGCAGCCGGCCGCCAAGGCGGACACGCTCGACGGTCTGCTCGAACGGCGCGCGCAGCGGCTGGGTCCGGCAGGCGCGGCGGCGTGGGTCGACCTCGCGCGATTCCTGGCCTGGACGACGCCGCGCGACCGTGACGATCGGGCGGCGTCGGCGGCGTTCGCGAAGGCGTTCAAGCTGATGGCCCGCGCCGGGCCGACGGCGACGACGCCCGCGCCGGCGCTGCGCCTCGCCGCCGCCGATGCGACCGATGACGACGACGAGCGCCGCCGGATGCTGGAAGAGGCGCTGGACGACAAGCCGCCGCCGCAGTGGCGCGCGTTGTTGCTGGCGCAGCTCGGGGCGACGGCGCGCGTCGCCCGCCGCGACACCCGCGCGCTGGAGGCCTGGCGCGAGGCGCTGGCGATCGATCCCGACTGCTGGACGGCTGCGCTCGCGATCGCGCAGGAAGAGACGGACGCCGGGTTGCCGCTGACGGCGGTGACGCGCCTCGAGGCGCTGCCCGCGTTCAGCCGGGCGCTGCCGCGCGTGCGGCGCGCGGCGGTGCGCCTCTACGATGCGGCCGGCCGCCAGCGCGAGGCCGATCGTGTGCTGGCCGATCTCGCGCAGGATCGGCGGGTCGACACGGACCTGATGCAGCAGCTTTCGATCCGGGCCCGGCGTCGCGGCGACGGCGTCGAGGCGCGCACGCGGCTGGCGGCGGTCGTGGCGCGGCGCCCGGACGTCCCGTCGCTGGAGATCGAGCTGGCGCGCTTGCTGGAGGGCGCGGGCGACAGCGACCGCGCGCTCGCGACGCTGCGCGAGCTGGCCGCGCGCCTGCCCGACGAGCCGGCGGCCCACGTCGCGCTGGGCAAGCTGCTGCACCGGATGGGGAAGGGCGCCGACGCGCTGACGCCGCTGCGCACCGCCCTGGCGCTGCGGCCGCAGGATCCGGAGCTGAAGCGCTACGCCGATCGGCTGGCGGCCGGCGACGGCGGCGACCTCGGCCTGCCCGACGAGCTGGCCCGCCGGTTCGCCGACGACGCGCTGACGTTGGTGCCGCCTGCCACCCAGGCGAAAGCGGATCCCACCGGCAGCGGCGCCGTCGTGCTGCTCGACAGGCGCGTCGTGCGCGTGCATCGCAACGGCCTGTCGCGCACGTTCGCCCAGCGGGTCGTCCAGGTGCTGACCGAACGCGGCGCCGAGGAGAACAAGGAGTTCGCCGTCCACTACACGCCCGGCCGCGAGGAGGTCGACGTCCGCCAGGCGCGCGTCTACCGGCGCAGCGCGAGCGGCGAGCTGACGACGCTGGAGGCGACCGATCGCAGCGACGAGGATCTGTCGGAGCCCTGGTACGGCCTGTACTACGACAACCGCGCCGAGGTCGTCCGCTTCGAGGGCCTGCGGCCCGGCGACGTCGTCGAGATCCAGTACCTGGTGGACGACGTCGGCAGCGACAACCAGATGGCCGACTACTTCGGCGACCTGCAGTTCATCGGCGAGACGATCCCGAAGCGGCGCTGGGACTACACGCTGATCGCGCCGGTGTCGCGCCCGATCTACTCGAACGTCCCGCGCCTGCCGCGCCTCGAACGCCAGATCACCGTCGAGGGGAACGATCGCGTCTATCGCTTCGCCGCCAAGGACATCGGCAAGATCGACGCCGAACCCGCGATGCCGGGCATCGGCGAGACGTCGCCGTATCTCCACGTCAGCACGTACGCGTCGTGGGCGGACGTCGGCGCGTGGTACTGGCGCCTCGTCGAGGAATCGCTGGCCGCCGACGACGAGGTCCGCCGGACGGCGCGCGGGCTGGTCAAGCGCGGCATGTCGGACGCCGAGCGCGCGCGCGCCGTCTACGACTTCGTCGTCAGCAGCACGCGCTACGTCGGGCTCGAATTCGGCATCCACGGCTACAAGCCGTACAAGGTCACGCAGGTGCTCGCGCGCCGCTTCGGCGACTGCAAGGACAAGGCGGCGCTGACCATCGCGCTGCTGCGCGAGGTCGGTGTGCCGGCGGAGCTGGTGCTGGTGCGTACGCGCCGCGGCGGGCACCTCGACGCCGAGCCGGCGTCGCTGGCCGTGTTCGACCACGCGATCGTCTACATCCCCAAGCTGGATCGCTACCTCGACGGGACGGCGGAGTTCTCGGGGCTGTCCGAGCTTCCGTCGCAGGACCAGGGCG
>DATMZL010000213.1:0-2668 GCA_035607075.1 Polyangia bacterium | reverse complement strand
GAAGCAGTGCAAGCCCGAAAAGGATCACCGACGCTTTGCTCGTACGAGGCATCATTCTCTCTTACCACCACGGCTGACCTGGACGCGGCAGATGCATGACCGGCGGTGGTGGCGGTGGCGCCTGCTTGCATCCATAGCAGTTCTTTTCCGCTGCTCGCGGCAACGCTTCGGACGCGCTATGCGTCGCGGCATGAACCAGCTCATGAAGGAGCGTCGAGGCCAGCGCATTCATTCCAGGAGCTCCGCCATAGCAGCAGCCCTTTCCCCATGCTTTTGTGCCGACGAAAATCGTGTTGATTCCCGGGATCACGGACCCCGGTGTGAAACCGCATCCCATCAGCCAGGGTGAGATCCGGATCGTCAAGGTGGGATCGCTGAGAGCCTTCTTCACCTTGTTCGCGAGCGGACCACAGCATGACGTCGGGTTGTTCAGCTTCCGCATGATGTCGGCCATGGCCTGATTGACGTCCGCTGCCTGCGATCCGCCTGGAGGCACTACGTTATACAGGCCCAATGGATCGGTGGTCCCTTCCGGGTTGTCCGCCGCATATCCATAGAGCTGATTCAGGTCCGACATCGAACCGCCGCCGACGCCATACTGATCCGCCTGCGTATACCGCGACCACTCCGGGCGATACCAGCGGAAGATGTTGTACGAGTGTCCCTCGTCGCCGTAGACGGCTTCCTGGCCGGGGAAACGGAGGATTTGATCGCCGGCGTTGCCGGTCCTGAACGAGAAGATGCTGCCGAACGGCTCGTACTCGGCCTGCCAGGCCACGGCGCTGCCGACCATCTGCAGGATGGGCGTGCCGAGGTGGTCGGTGAAGGTGTAGCGCAGAACGGATGTGGGGATGAAACCCTCCTCGCCCCACTGCGCCACCGGCATGTCGTTCAGCCAGATGATGTTCATCGTGTACGTCTTCCCTGGGATGAAGAGCACGTACGTCAGAAGCTTGAAGTCAGGCGAGTACAACGCGTAGCGGTTGTACGCGAGCGAGGTTTCCGTCGGTCCGAGGTATTCGCGGACGCGCACGCCCCGGCCGTCATAGATGTAGTGCGCCTGGCCTCGGGCGATGAGATTGCGTGCGCTGATGGTCACGTCGTTCTCATTGCCGGCGCTGTCGTAACTGACCGATGTGCTGTTGACCGAAGAGAGCTTCGACGTCGTACCGCTGTAGGAGAACGTCGCCGACCGCGAGGAGCCGAGTGAAAGCGCGGTCATGTTGCCGGCCGCGTCGTACGAATACGAGCCGCTGCCCCAGAGCGAGGTGCCTGTGTTCGCGGTAATCACGCGATTGAGGTCGTCGTACGCGAAGTCGCGGTTGTAGCCGGAGCTCACGGCATCGTGGATCTGCGTCACGTTGCTGGCTTCGTCATTGGTGTAGACGTAGTCGGCGAGGACGGTGGACGACAGCGTCAGCTTGTTTTCCGCCGGCTGGTAGCGCGAGTCGTAGTCGAACGTCTTGACCGCGCCGTTGCCGTACGTCAGTTGCGTCACCGGGCCGAACGGAAGGTACTTGACGGAGTCGACGAAGGTGGCCGAGCCGAAGTCATCCGAGCTCCCGGTTGCGCTGACCGGCCTGTCCGCGAAGTCGAACGTGTACTGGGTGTCGACGAGAGTGTTGACAGTCGTGCGATTGCCATCGGCGTCGTACGCGTACGTGGCGCCCAGGGACGTGGTGTCGTTGGCTTCGTCGCGCAGGAGACCGCGGCGTTCGTAATCGTACGTCGTCGTTCCGGAGGGATCCGCCATGGTTGCCAGGCGGCCGAGCCCGTAGTGGCCGGCGGTCGAATCGTCGTAGGTCCACGTCACCGTCTCCGTGGGCTGGCTGCTCGTCGACGTGGCGGTGAGTGCACGATTCAGCAGATCGAACGTCCGCGCGGTCGTGGCGCTGTTCGCGTCGGTCGTCGAGGTCAGGTTTCCAGCCTCGTCGTACGTATACGTCGTCGTGCCCGTCACCGGGCTGACCTGCGTCTGCATGCGGCCGAAGTCATCGAAGGCGTGGGTGGTGTCATTTGACTTCGGATCGGTGACGGTGACGAGGTTGTCCTGATCGTCGTAGGCGTAGGCGGTGACGACGTCGCTGCCCGAGACGATGGTCTGCTTCTGAGTCACGCTCTTGAGCCGGTTGCGGAAATCGAAGGCAAAAAGGCTGTTCGCGGAGGTGTGCCGTTCGTCGCGTGTGCTGATGCGGTTCGCGCGCGAGTCGTACGCGTGCGTCATCGAGGTCGAGTCCGGATGCGTGATCGTGGTGAGACGTCCGGCAGCGTCATAGGTGAAGGCATCGCTGCGCTTCGTGGTCCACGACGAGCACGGATTCGCCGGAGTCGGGCACTCCTGCGCGGCCTCGGCGGTCTTCAGGCCGATCGTATTGAGAGTGAGCAGCATGCGCTCGTGCTCGTTGCCGGATGAGTCGGCGCGGATCGTTTGCAGGAGGCGGTTCGTGCCGTCCTCGTAGACGTAGCGCGCGATGTTGCCGAGGGGCGAGGTCGACGACGTCATCCGGTCGCGGCTGTCGAAGACCATCGTGGTGACGTAGTTGCCCGGCTCGGCCGAGTCCGAGGACGGATGGACGGAAGTGACCGTCAGCGTCCGGCCACGCGCGTCGAGTGTCTTGGTCGTATCGACGCTGTTCGGATCCGTGGCCTTGGCCGGGGTGCCGTAGAC
>DATMZL010000852.1:0-13265 GCA_035607075.1 Polyangia bacterium | reverse complement strand
AGATATGCCCCCGGGCTGCCGAAGCGGACGAAGTCGTACGCGCCGTCGGGCTTCCACTCGATGTTGGCGATGCGGCCGTAGTGACCGAGCAAGAAATCCGCGCTCGCCTTGTTACCGGTGACGCAGAGATCGCCGCGGTTCGCGCGCGTGCAGGCGCGCGTCATGAGGCCCAGCACCGGCGCCGCCGCGAGCGCCGCCACCGCGCCCCGCAGCAGCCACCCCTTGAACCGCTCGAATGACAGCGGCGGCGCGCCTCCCGGCGGCCGCGCAAGCAGCAGGGCGACGCCCTCCGCCGCGAAGAAGAAGACCACCGCCGGCAAGACGACAGACTTGAACGTCGCCGCGATCGACAGCGCGAGCCCGCCCGCTGCCGCCAGCGCCAGCGCGACGCCACGGCGGTCCGCCCGGCGCGCCGCGAACAGCGCGGCGAACGCCAGCGTCAACCACAGAATGAAATGGATCTCCGAGAGGAACAGGGCGCCGTACTCGACGAAGGGAAAGTAGAAAATTCCGAACACGAATGCCAGCGCGCCGGTGCGGCGCCCGTACGCGGCGGCGCCCAGCAGCCCCAGCGCGGGCGGCACCAGGCAGCTGACGACGAACTGAACGCCGGCGGCGCGCGCCAGCGAGCCACCGCCCGTGATCAGGAACGACAGCAGCATCGGGTAACCGAGCGGGTGGCTGACGTCCCAGGGCTGCAGCGGGCCGGCCGTGGCCGCGAGCCGCCGCGCCAGCGTCACGTAGAAGAACATGTCCGACGCGATGAACTTCTCGGGCGGGTGGATCTGGAATGTGTACGCCGCGCGGATCGCGATCCCGCACGCGTACACGAGCAGCAGCCATACGAAGGGCTTCTTTAGGAAAGCGCGCGCGGCCTGGGAGGGCACCGCGCCCAAACTACCATCACGGCGGCAGCGAAACGTAGGGCGTTGCCAGGAGAGGATCGGGATAGCGCCAGGCCCCCTCGGCGTCGCGGACCTCGACCGCGAACAGCGCGCCCGCGCCGCCGCCCGCGACGGCCGCGGTGTAGCTGCCGTCGCCCGCCGGCGAGGCGTCGACAGCCGCCCAGTCCCGCTCGCTGTCGAACGGCTTCCAGAGCACGCGCACGGCCGCGTTGACGGGCAGCGCTGCGCCGAAACGCACGCGCACGGTCCAGCTCGCCGCCGTCGCAGCCGCGGGCGTCACCGAGATGTCACCGAGCCCCGGGCCCGGCGCGCGCGGCGACGCGAGCCACACCCGAGGATCGGGCAGCGTTCCCGAGAACGTCGGCGGCGACGCAGCCACCGCCGTCGCGACGCTGTCCAGCGCCGTCATGTCGTCGGCGAGCTTCGACACCGCCATCGACCAGTGAAAGGGATCCCATCCCTGTCCCGACATCCGCAGGCGATCGTGAAACGGCAGGATGTAGTCCGTGTCGCTCGCCAAGTCCTGCCAGGCGGTGCCCGCGGCGCTGGTCTCGGCGCGCGCCGCCGCCAGCCAGTCGGCCTTGCCGGTGCGTTTGTAGACCGCGAGCGCTGTCGCGCCGCGCAGCTTGTGCGCGAAGTAGCGTCCGAGATCGGCGAGCGCCAGGGATTCGCGCGCCATGTCGCGGGCCAGCGGGTTGTCGCGGATCGTGTCCTGGTCCGCAGCCGCCAGCGCGTCCATCGTCTGCTGAACGTCGGTGAGCACCTCGGCCGCGACGTCGACGGGCGACAGGCGGCTGGTCGCCGTGCCGGCGACGAGATCGGCGGCCGCCTCGCCTGGAGACGCGATCGCGAACGAGTCGAACGGCGTCGGGTTCGACAGGCTGGGCCACTTGCTGATCGCCGGATCGAACGCGCGCGACCACTCCTCGACGTCACCCGCCACCTCCAGCTCGGGCGCGAACATGCGCGAGTCGGGCCCCAGCGAGTGGCCGGTCGCCAGCCACGGGACGACCTTGCTCGCCGCCTGCAGCGCGGGCCACAGGCTGTCCGTCCCGGCCTCGCGCGCGGCGATGTCGCGGAACGTCGCCTCCGGCGTCGCGGGGTCGTAGCCGAGGCGGCCCCACATCAAGTACATCAGATCGTCGCGCGTGAACGCCCAGGGCGAGAACTGGTCCTCCGCGTTCGCGTGATAGAAGTCGCGCTGGGGCGTGTACGCGGTCGGCGGCTCCAGCGTGAAGCCGCTGACCCGCGGCGAGATCGCGAGCGACCCGAGCACGCGCTGCGTGAGCGGAAACGAGATCTGACGGAAGATCCGGTGCGTGCCGCCGGCGCGCACCTGGAACACGAACTGCCAGGGGTAGGGCGGGTTCAGGAAGCCCTGGTACGCGTACGATTCCCAGGTGCTCCAGACGCCGCCCACGATCGCGTAGGGCGGGCCGAGCTGCTCGCCGTTGAACTTCGCTTCCAGCAGCATGTCCGGTCCGATCGCCGCGCCCAGGGTCATGATCTCGGACTTGGCCGTCACCCAGGTGCGCGTGTAGACGGTGACGCCGGTCGCCGCTTGCTTGGCGCCGGCGACGAACGAATCGATGTACCAGTCTGCGGCCTGGCCGCTCTCGCCGATGCGGAAGCCGAGCATCGCGAGGCCCGGCGCGCGCGTGGCGAGGTCGGCCGTCGCTTCGCGCACGTAGATCTTGAGGTCGTCGTTCGTGAGCCCGCCGGCGCCGGCCGAGTACGTCATCAGCGCCACGCGAATCCCGCGCGCGCGGGCCATCGCGATCACGCGGTTCAACATCGTGAGGTTGCGATCGCGGTCGGCGGCCGGCTCGCCGACGTCGGGGAACGTCGTCGAGCGCGCGACGTACGGGAGGATGTTCGGAAACCCCGTCGACCACAGATCGTACATGCCGTGGATGTCGAGTAGGTCCATGCGCGCGTGCGCGAGCAGGTCCAGATAGCGGCGCCAGAAATCCTCGTCGTAGAACCACCACTCGGGCTCGGGCTGATCGGGATCGGGCAGCACCCAGAAGAGGTTCGACGCGCGGATCGGGATCGACGGTGTTCCGCGCAGCGTCGTCGCGGGCGGGACCGCGCCGCCGCCGTGGAGGCGAAGGCGTTCGGCGAGCTCCAGCGCGCCGTACATCGCGCCCACCGCATCACGGCCGACGATCCAGGTGGTGCCGTCGAGCGACGAGGCCGCGTACGACTCGGCGCGCGCGTCGACGAGCGGCGCCAGCTTCGCCACCGCGGGCATCGAGGCGGCGTCAGCGACGGTCGCGAGCTGGATTGTCCGCGTCACCTTGGCCTCTGCCAGCGCCTGATCCAGGGCGCAGCGGCCGTAATCGATCGGGGTCGTGGGGTCGTGCCCGTCGGGGCAACGGACCGTCCAGGTCCAGGCGGGCGAAACGGGGCCGCCGCTACCGGCGCCACCGTCGTTGTCCGCGCTGCCCGCGTTGCCACCGCCGCCCGCGCTGGCGCCGCCGGCGCCCGCCGCGCCGCCAGTCGTCCCGCCCGCGCCGCCGCCCGCGGACCCAGACGGGCCACCGTCGACTCTGTTCTTCGCCGGCGGACCGTTACACGCGGCCGCGGTCAGGCCGAGCAAACAAGCCGTCAACAACCCGCGGGCGACCACGGCCGAACGCTAACACACGCGCGTCTGGCGGTTTCGCCGAGAGGACCCACCCCCACCGGCGGCGCTGCCGGCAAACCGGTCGCGCCGCCGGCGTCCCTCCGCGCCCATCGCCCACCACGTCCCCCGCCGACCCGCGCGCACTCTACCGATCGGCGACTTCTCCATTGCGCAGTTTTTTGCCGGCCGCGCTGTCGGTTTTTTGCGCGCCGCCTCGCGGCAACGTAGTCAATGCACGCGCAACGCGAGCTTACCGATGTGGTGTTCCTCGATCTCGCGGTGCGCCACGGCGGCGTCTTCCAGCCGGTAGACCCGCCCCAGCTCGACGTGAAACCGAGCCGAACCGATGAGGCGGTTCAGGCGGTTGAACGCGTCGACCTCGGGCGTGCCGTCGTACGCGTGCGACTCGATCCCATCCGGAACTTGCGGTTCCGGTTCGACGCCGTTCGGGTAGGCGACGCGGCCCCCTTGCTTGACCGTGCGGAGCGCGGCCACCAGTCCCGGTCCGTGCGTCAGGACCAGCGCAGCGTCCAGACCGCCCGGCGCGAAGATCAGCGACGCCCGGGTCACGTCGTCGTTCCGCCCGTCGATGGCTGTGTCGGCGCCCAGCCGGCGGACCAGCTCGACGCCGTCCGGACCCGACGCGACCGCGAGCACGCGCGCGCCGATCCGCTTCGCCAGCTGCACCGCCAGATGTCCGATGCCGCCGCTGGCGCCGAAGATCATCAGCGTCTGGCCGCGCTCGAGCTGCAGCTCGTCTTCGAGGCCGCGCA
Source organism: Polyangia bacterium (assembly GCA_035607075.1). Classification (GTDB taxonomy): domain Bacteria; phylum Myxococcota_A; class Polyangia; order Fen-1088; family Fen-1088; genus JADGRB01. The sequence continues at coordinate 8,958 of DATMZL010000852.1, read as the reverse complement.
AGGCCGTGACGCCGTCCGCGCCCAACGCGCCCGCCTCGTCTTGCTTCACGCCGGGGGGCACCGGCGCGACGTTGTCCTCGCTGACCGCGACGTACTCGGCGTAGAAACCGCCGTCCATCGAGTACGCGTAGACGCGCTCGCCGACGCGGAACCGCGTCACCCGCTCGCCCGCCGCGACCACCGTGCCCGCGCCGTCGTTGCCGATCACGCGCGGGAAGTTCGGCGCCGCGGTCGGGATCTCGCCCTCGCGGACGTATGGATCCCAGACGCCGATGCCCGCGGTGTCCAGGCGGATGAGGACGTCGTACGCGCCGGGCTTCGGAACCGGCAGAGATCGCGTGTGGATGACTTCAGGGCCGCCGAAACGATCGATCGCGGCGGCCTTCATCGTCTCGGGAATGGATGGCTTCATGGTCGACCTCGCCTGCAGCGCACTCCCGTGATCGAATGTGGACATGCCTCGCGGTGCGTCCAGGCACCACGCCTTAGATTTGCGACCGGCAGTCTGGGCCCGTCGAGCCACCGACGGGCGGGCGGTCACTTGGCTTTGGGTCGGCGTGCCGTCTTCGGCGTCGGCTTCGGCTTGTCTTCTGCGGCCGCCAGCGGCGTCATGCCGTGCTTGGCGGGGACGAACCCGGGTGGAAAGCGGCAGGCGTCGTCGAAGCGCGCGCCGTCGAACTTGCAGGCCTCGAACTCGACGGCCGAAAGGTCGATCCCGTGCAGCGTGCACCAGCGGAAGTCGACCTTCTCGAACGTCTTCGCCGTGAACGTGCAATCGCGCAGCACACACGATCGAAAGGCGGTCTCCAGCCTAAAGCGGGCGCCGATCTCGCAGCGGGTGAGCTCGGACTTGCTGAACACAAACCGATCGACGCCTTCCCGCAGCTTGACGTTTTCCAGCGTGCACGCCTTGAAAGACGCGCCGTAGGCGTCGGTCTTCGAGAGATCGACGTCGCGCAGGCGGGAGCGTTCGAACTTGATGCCGGACAGGTAGCTGTCGCCGGCGTCCCAGTTGGTCAGCGTGCAGTCAGTCAGCTCGGCGCTTCCGAGCGTGCAGCGGCCCTCGAAGCTCAGCGTGCATTTCCTCCAGCGCGAGTTCTCGGCGCCCATGTGCTGGACGAGCGCGCCTTCCAGCACCAGGCCGGCGAAGCTCTCGCGGTTGAGCTCCGCGCCGCGCAGGTCGGGCTTCACGAACTCCTTCTTGCCGGCTTTCACCTCGGCGATGAACGCCTGCCAGCCTCCGCGCGCCAGCGCGCCGCTCAGCAGCGCGCGGCGTTCGTCTTCGCCGGCGGCGGCGATCTTCGCGAGCCATTCCTTCGCTTGCTGGCGGGCGAACACGCGCGCGTTGTCCTCAGTCTTCTGTGGGTACGCCGGGAGGCCGCCGTTCTCCGGGACGAGGTCGATCGCCGTGCGGCCGTCGCCGGTTCGCGCCGCGATGTCCGCGTTCTTCTCGACCAGGACCTGCAGCACTTCTGTCAGGCCCCATTCGGTTGCGAGGTGAACCGCTGTCCAGCCGGCCGGTGTGCGCGCGTCGATGGTCGCGCCGCCGTCGATCAGCGCGCGGACCGTCTCGCCGTGGCCCTCCTGGGCCGCGAGGTGCAGCGGGTGAAAGCCGGCCCAGACCTCGCCGCGCTCGTCGATCGCCAGATTCGGATCCGCGCCCCGCTTCAGGAGCTCGCGAACGATCTCGGGCGCCTTTCGCCCGGCCCCGGCGTGCAGGGGCGTGCGGCCGTCGACGTCGCGGCCATCGATCGTCAGTCCGCGCGCCAGCAGCTGATCGACCACGGGCCACTGCGCGCGGTCGGCCGCCTCCAGCAGGAGCGCCGGGCGCAGCTCCTTGATCGCCGCGTTCGCGCGCGGCAGTCCGAGTCGCGCGATGCCGCGCGCCGGCGTCATCTCTTCCCGGCCCTCGATGATGTCGTCCACGCGCACCCAGGGATCGCAGCCGGCCTCTAGCAGACGCGTCGCCAGGGCGTCCAGCTTCTCCGGCTCGTCGATCTCCGGGTTGCTGAAATCGTGAGCCACGCGGCGGAACAGCGCGTGCACCGCCGTACGCCCGCGCTTGTCGGTCGCGCGCGGATCGGCGCCGCGCGCGAGCAAAAGATCGGCGATCGCGTAGAAGCGTGCGTGGTCTTTGTAACTGTCCGTGCAGCCCTGAAGCGCTGTCAGCAGCGGATACTCCAGCTCCGCACCGCTCCATGGCGCGTTCACGTCGACGTTGCGCGTGTCGATCGCCCACGCGATCAGCTCCAGCGACGCCCAGCTGCCGATCATGTCGTCCAGCCCAGCGAACCGGCGGAAGTCGGCGTCGAACCGGCTGATCGCCAGCTTCAGCTGGCCGGCCGGCCGGTCCCATTCGCCGTCCGGACTGTAACGGTAGACGGCGCCCGGCGATCCCCGCGCGCCCTTCGGTCGCGGCGCGACGCCGATCAGCAGCCATTCACGTTGCTCTGGTGTGGGCCAGGCAGCGACGTACCACCCCTGCAGCGCCCGGGTCTGATTGCGCGCGCCAATGTGGAAGCGCGCGCGCCCGCGCGTGTCGGTCGCGCCCAGGATCGCGCCCAGCGCCGGGTGCAGCGCCGCGCGGTCCCAGCCTTCGCCCTTCGGTTCGGACCACCCGTCGGTGGTCGGCGGCTTGTCGCTGATCTTGTCGCCGCTCACGTCGATCTCGTGCACGCCCTTTGCGGTCATGCAGCGGAAGACACCCGGGCCGGGCGAGTCGATCGCCAGCGCGGCCGCCGCCAGCGTCGCGCTGCCCAGCGTCTTCGCCGCATCGACGTCCGCGATCGTCAGCGCCCCGGTCGGCGCCGCGACGGCGAGGTACCGCCCGTCCTTGTCGAGCGCGAGCGCGCTGACCTCGCCTTGCCACGGCAACTCGAACGCCGGCACGCCGCCGTCCGCCGAGAGGACCGCGATCGCCGTCAGCGCGCCGTGGTGGACTGCGATTCGCCGCGCGCGTTCGTCGATCGCCAGCGTCGCCAGCGCGCCGTAGTACGGCGTCGCCTCGCGGCCGAGCGTCCGCGTCCAGATCGGATTTCCGGTCGTCGTCTCCCATGCGTCGACGAGCAACCCGCTGCCCGCGAACGCGCTGTAAACCGTGCGTCCGTCGGGCGCGAACACGGCGCCCATGACCTGGCCGTAGGCGCCGCCGTTGAACAGCGCGATCGCCGGCGAGCCCTCGCCGTGCAGCAACAGCTTCCCGCCACCCCGGTGCGGCTCCAACGTGGTCGCCTCGAGGTGGACGTCGCCTCCCGGCGCCACCCAGGCCGCGAACGTGGCGTACCCGGTCTCTTCAGGCCGCCCGCGCGTCCAGCCTTGTACATCGAGCACCTCGCGGATGCGCGCGAGCCGCGCGAGCGCGCTCGGCTTCGCCGCCGTCCACCAAGTCTCCGGCATCACGCGCAGGTCGGCCGGCCAGGCCTCCAGCCGCTCGCCCAGCCAGATCACCAGCGCCGCGTGCGCCGCCTCGGGGAACTGCGCGACCAACGCCACGAGCTCTGCCCATGCGTCCGCAGACGCCGCGGCGGCGCTCGCCCACGCCTCCAGCGCCGTCAGGGCCTTGCGCTCCGTCGGCGATCCTCGCCGCGCGCGCAGAAACGCGAGCGCGTCTTCTGCGTCCTTCGGCTCTCTCGCACCCGCCATCGTCGGTCTCCTAACTCGGGTGCCCTGTCGGACGCAACGAACCGCCCGCTGTCGCTCGACGCGCGTCGCATTCCTGACGCCAATCGATCGCGTGAGGAGCCGGCGAGCTTTGCTCGCCGCGCATCATCGCGGGAGGGTTCGTGAACCCTTTGAGGGTTCCCGACTAGATCGACGTCACGCATTCAAGATCGCTGAACGGGCGGCCGATTTCGTGCGTCAGAGCTGCGGCGTTCGCAAAGGCCGCGGCGCCCCAAGGGAGGAATGTCGAATGGATCGGTTGAAGATCGGGTCGGTCGCGCTGCTGGTCGTCATCGCGGGCTGCGGGGGCACAAGTGGTGGGGAGAAGGTGGACGCGGGACGGGACGTGCGGACGGACATGAAGGCCGACATGAAAGCCGACACGCCTCCCGCTGACGTGCCGGTCGACGTCCCGATCACGCCCGACGTTCCGGGGCCCAGCTGCACCGACCGCATTCTCAACGGCACCGAGACGGGCGTCGACTGCGGCGGCAGCTGCCCCGGCTGCCCTGTCGGAACGAACTGCGGCATCAACGCCGACTGCCAGAGCGGGATGTGCGTGGCCGGCAAGTGCACGGGCCTCAGCTGCAGCGACGGCATCAAGAACGCCGCCGAGACCGACGTCGATTGCGGCGGCGGCTGCCCGCCCTGCTATCAGGGCAAGGCCTGCCTCTCGTACACGGACTGCGTCAGCTACGTCTGCTCGGCGGGCACGTGTTCTGCCCCGACCTGCGTCGATATGGTCAAGAACCAGGGCGAGACCGACACCGATTGCGGTGGTTCGGCCTGTACGAAGTGCGCTGACGGAAAGATGTGCGCCGCCAACACCGACTGCAGCGGCGGCCGCTGCGACATCGGGCGCTGCTCGTCGTGCAAGGACAACCTGAAGAACGGCGACGAGGTCGACATCGACTGCGGCGGCACGCTGTGCGCGGCCTGCGCCGACGGCAAGGTCTGCCGCGCCGACACCGACTGCCTGAACCGGCACTGCGTCGGCGGCGTGTGCATCTCCTGCGTGGACCGCGTGCAGAACGGCGGCGAAGCCGACGTCGACTGCGGCGGCATGACGACCTGCGCGAAGTGCGCCGACGGCAAGAAGTGCACGGCCGCGACCGACTGCTCCGGCGCCCGCTGCAGCAGCGGAACCTGCACGTCGTGCGCGGACGGCAAGATGAACGCCGACGAGAGCGACATCGACTGCGGCGGCGCGACTTGCACGGCCTGCGCGAACGGTCGGCGCTGCGTGATGACCAACGACTGCGTCAGCAAGATCTGCAACGCCAACGTCTGCGTCGCGGCCAACTGCACGGACATGGTCCTGAACGGCACCGAGTCCGACGTCGACTGCGGCGGCACCGATTGCAAGAAGTGCATGGTCAATCAGATCTGCCGGGCCGGCAGCGACTGTGACACGGGCGTCTGCACGTCGGGCCGCTGCGCGCCGCCGAGCTGCACCGACGGCGTGAAGAACCAGGGCGAGAGCGACATCGACTGCGGTGGCACCACCAGCTGCCCGCGCTGCGCAGATTTCAAGTACTGCACGGCTCCGTCGGACTGCATGACCAACATGTGCACGAACAACTACTGCGGCTCGATGGGTTGCATGGGCTTCGGCGTCTCCGCGACCTCGGGCGGCTACGTCGGTTGCCAGCGGTCGCTGCCGATCGCGATGCTGCCCTGCGAGGACATCCGCACGACCGGCACGCGCTCGTCCGTTACCGACGACAGCTACACGACGGTGACGCTGCCGTTCTCGTTCACGTTCTACGGCGTGCCGCGGACGTCGGTGCTGCTGAGCGCGTCGGGCGCCATCAGCTTCAACACGACGAACCCGTACATCACCAACTCGTGCCTGCCGGCCACCAGCCCGTCGAGCACGATGCCGATGCTCGCCGTCTACTGGGAGCACCTTCACGTGACGGGCGGCGGCGTCTACACCCAGATGTTCGGCACGGCGCCGAACCGGCGCTACGTGATCCAGTGGTACGGCACCCACTACGGCGGCGGCGCGACGTACCTCGACGTGCGCGCGGTGCTGAAGGAAGGCCGCGGTGACATGGACGTCTGCTACGTGAACACGACGTCGGGGAGCGTGTCCTACGACCTCGGCATCACGTCGACGTCGGGCATCATGAGCGGGACCGGCACCTTCCTGCAGTACAGCTGCAACATGGCCAACGTCCCCGCCGGCCTGCTGCTGTCGTACACGGCGCCCTGATCGTCCCTTACGCGGTCGGCATCTCCACGGCGACGGTCGTCCCGGCGCCGGGGCGCGAGCTGACGTTGAAATGCCCGCCGCGCGCGCGCACGCGTTCCTGCATCCCCGCCACGCCCAGATGACCGGCTGACGTCTGCGCCAGCGTCGCGGTGTCGAATCCGCGGCCGTCGTCCGCGATCGACAGCGAGATGGTGTCGGGGCGGCGGATCACGCGCACCTGGATCCGCTGCGGCGACGCGTGGCGAAGCGCGTTCGTGATCGCCTCCTGCACCACGCGAAAGCACGCGGTCTCGCGCGCGCTGTCCAGGCGCCCGCCGTCCGCCTCGTTCGCGTCGAGATCGATGGCGACGCCCGACAGGGCGCTCTGCGCGTCGACGTGCGCGCGGAGGGCAGGGAACAGGCCGACCTCGTCGAACAGCGGCGGGCGCAGGTCGGTCGAGATTCGCCGCACGCGATCGATCATTCCGTCGACGAGACCCACCGTCTCCCCGGCCGGGCCGCCGTCACGGCGCGCCGTCAGCTGCAGCTTCACCACCGTCAACATCTGTCCCAGCTCATCGTGCAGCTCGTGGGCGATGAAGCGCCGCTCTTCTTCCTTGGCGGCGTCGAATCGTTCGTGGAGCAGCGCCAGGCGCGCGTAGGCGGCGCGCAGGTCGGTGAGCGCTTCGGCGGTGTCCCGCATGCTTTCCTCGACGCGGCGGATGACGAAGTCGATCGCCGTCGTCAGCAGGAGGGCGAGGAAGGCGAAGGTCGTTCCCATGCGCGTCCAGTTCCGCATCTGCGTGGGGTCGAGCTCGGCACCGCTGATCGCCAGGCGGCCGCGCGCGGCCAGCGTCCCGATCACGAAGAACGCAGCCACCGACAGGGCGATGAAGATGAAGCCGCGTACGCGTCCCAGGAAGACGACGGCGAGAATGCTCGTTCCCGCGAGGACGATCCCCGGGCCTGAGCTGAACCCGAACGTCGTCAGCGCGACGACACCCGTCAGGTACGAGAGGCCGATCGCCAGCGTCGCGCGCGTCGTGACGGAGAGCTTGGGCGCAAACCGAAGCACGGGAAACGCCAGCGCGGCGCCGATGAATGCGACGATCTTCGGCCAGGGCTGCGGACCCGATCGCAGCACCAGCGAGATCACCACGATGGGAGGCGCGACGATGGCTCCGACCGTCAACATCCCGCGCAGGACCTTTTCGCGCCACGACTCCAGCGCGGTCAGGCGGGCTGCAGGTGACAACTTGCGACTGCCGTCCTCCATGCGCGCCCCGCCGGGATGCTAGCCGAACAGCGTCGGCGATCGAATCGTAAAGTTCGGCGGCGCGGGCGTCGCTCAGGCCGCGTCGAAGCGCCCGACGATGACGATCATCGCCGCGGCTGCAGCACCGCCGTCCAGGCGGGCAGCGTCTGGGCCTCCGCGACGGACAACGGCGGGGCGGGCGTCGGGACCAGCTCCTGCAGCGGCAGGCGCCACCAGCCGACGTCGCGCCAGGCGCCGAACTTCCAGCCGACCGCCGGGTAGACGCCGACCAGGACGAACCCCAGCGACTCGTGCAGACCGACGCTGGCCGCGTTCGGCAGCGTGACGCCGGCGTGCGCGACGTAGAAGCCCTGCAGGCGGAGCAGGGCGAACAGCTTCTCGTAGAGCGCGCGTCCGATTCCGTGCCGGTGGTGGGCGGCGTGGATATAGACCGCCACGTCGACTGACCACAGGTACGCGGCGCGCTCGCGGTGCGGCGAGGCGTAGGCGTATCCGACGACCTCGCCGTCCGCGCCCGCGCAGACCAGCCAGGGCGCCCGTACCAGCACAGCGTCGATGCGCGCCGCCATGTCCGCGGCGCTGGGCGCGTCGACCTCGAATGACGTCACCGCGTCGGTGACGTAGGGCCGGTAGATCGCCGCGACGGCCGCCGCGTCGCCCTTGTTTGCTATTCGGATGTTGAACATGACCGCGGAAGATTAGCGCGCGTCGAGCCCGATTCGATTCGATTGCGCTGTCGCGACCGCGCGCCTATTGTCGTACGGAGCGGTGTGGTGAGAGGGTGAAACAGGGCGATTCTGTCTTCCGGGTATTGATCGTAGAGGACGAGGGGCTGGGCCCGTCCGCCGTCGGCGGCATGCTCGACCTCGCGCCCGGGACGCAGTACGTGCGCGCCGGCTCGCCCGGTGAAGCGCGCAAGCTGCTTCAGTCCGAGCGGTACGACCTGGTCGTCGCCGACGAGACCCGGCTCCGGCGCGTGATCGACGCAATCTTCACGCTGGTCGGGCTGTTCTCCGTCGGCGGCGTCGTTCTCGACGTGAACGAGGCGCCGCTGACCGCGAGCACGCTGCGGCGCGAGCAGGTCGTGGGCCGTCGCTTTGTCGATCTGCCGTGGTTCGCGCACTCCGCGAGCGAGCGCGCGCGCATCGCCGACGCGATCGAATCCGCGGCCATGGGCGAAACGGTGCGGCTCGAGACCTGGATCCGGTCGGTGCGCGACGGCGGCCTGCTGTGCATCGACGCGGCGTTCGCGCCGCTGCGCGATAAGAACGAAGTCGTCACCCACGTCATCGGATCGGGCGTCGACATCACCGCCCGCAAGCAGGCCGAGGTCGAGCTGGCCGCCAGCCGAACGCGGCTGACGGAGGCGCAGCGGGTCGCGCACATCGGCAGCTGGGAATGGAACATCGCGGATAACCGCGTCACCTGGTCCGACGAGCTGTTCAACATCTACGGCATCGACAAGAGCTCGTTCGTCGCGAGCTACGAGGGATTTCTGTCGCGCGTTCATCCGGACGACGTCGAGCACACCACGTCGGTGATCCGGCAAGCGATCGACGCCGTGACGCCCTTCATCTACGACCACCGCGTCGTCCGCCCCGACGGCGGCGTCCGGATGTTGCACACGCGCGGCGAGGTCATCGGCGACGGCGAGGGCCGCGCCCGGCGCCTGGTGGGCAGCTGCTGGGACGTGACCGATCGCTGGGAGGCGACGCAGCGGCTCGAGCGCACGATCTCGACGTTGCAGGCGACGCTGGAGGCGACGGTGGACGGAATCCTCGTCGGCGACCGCGAGGGACGGGTCGCGGCGCTCAACCAGCGCTTC
>DATMZL010000268.1:0-5925 GCA_035607075.1 Polyangia bacterium | reverse complement strand
CAGTCCGAATCGGGCGACGGGAAGCCATAAAGGTGCGCGCCGCTGACGGTCGCGAACAGCAGCGGGTACGCGTGCGCGGCTGCGATCGCGTGCAGCCGCGGATCGATCGTCACGTCGGGGTCCGTCACGGCGCGCTTCGGTCGGGACCGCCGAGGTTGATCTCGTTGTCGACGACGTACAGCGGCCGGCGCTTCACCTCTTCGTAGATACGGCCCACGTACTCGCCGAGGATCCCGGTCATCAGCAGCTGCGCGGACGAGCCGAGGCCGACAAGGATCATGATCGTCGTCCAGCCGCGCACGACGCCGCCGAAGAACTTCGAGTAGAGCGCCCAGCCGACGCCGCCCAGCGCGACAAGCCCGGCCAGCACGCCCAGCCAGGTTGCCATCCGCAGCGGGACGGTCGAAAACGACGTGATGCCGTCGACGGCGAAGCGAAGCATCCGGCGCAGCGGCCACTTGGTCTCACCCGCGAAGCGCGCCGGACGCTCGTACGCGACGGCCGTCTGACGGAAGCCGACCCACCACACCAGGCCGCGCACGAACCGGTGGCGCTCGCGCAGCGCGCGCAGCGTCAGCACGACCGCGCGGCTCATCAGGCGGAAGTCGCCCGCGTCGACCGGGATCGACGCGTCGCCCAGCATCGCGCGCAGTACGCGATAGAAAACCGCGGCGGTCATCTTCTTGAACGCGGTCTCGCCGTGCCGCCGCGAGCGGACGCCGAACACGACGTCGAAGCCTTCGCGCCAGCGGGCCACCATCTGGCGCACCACCTCGGGCGGATCCTGCAGGTCTGCGTCCATCACCACCACCGCCTCGCCGTTCGCGCGGTCGAGCCCGGCGGTGATCGCCATCTGGTGCCCGAAGTTGCGCGACAGCGACAGGATCTTGTAGCGCGGCTCGAGGGTGGCCAGGTCCCTCAGCAGCGCCAGCGAGCGGTCCTTCGAGCCGTCGTTGACGAAGATGACCTCCCACGATTCCCCCACGCCGCTTCCCACGTCGGCGAAAAACCCGCGCAACCGACGGTCCAGCTCCGGGATGGTCGCTTCCTCGTTGTAGATGGGAAGAACCAACGAGAGGACAGGACCCTCCATCGGCCCCTGTATATCATCAGGGCCGGCGCATGCGGTCCTTCAAGGCATCCCTGTTCGCGGTCTTCGCGCTGGGCGTGCTGCTGCGCGCGCCGACGTTCGGCCGGTCGATGCTGTCGGACGACGAGGCGATCTACGCGACCACCGCCGATGCGCTCGGCCGCGGCGACCTGCTGTACCGCGACGTGGTCGATCACAAGCCGCCGCTCATCTATCACGTGTACCAGGCCGGCTTTGCCGCGCTCGGGCGCTACGACACGCGCGGCGCCCACGCGCTGGTGATCCTGTCGGTGCTGGTGACCGCGGCGTGTCTGCTCGCGATCAAGCGGCGCGAGGACGGCGATGGGCCCGGCCTGGCGGCGGCCGGGTTGTTCCTGGTGTTCTCGACGACCTGGCATGACTACGACGCGCTCGCTGCGAACTGCGAGCTGTTCCTGCTCGCGCCGCAGGCGGCGGCTGCGTGGCTGCTGATGCGCGATCTATCCGGCGGCACGCCGGCTCGTGGCGCGCGCGGGTTGGCGATTCATCTCGCGGTGGGCGCGCTGATCGGGACTTCAGCGCTGTTCAAGTATCAGGGGCTCACGTTCCTGGGCGCGTCGGTCGGGATGCTGGCGTGGGGCGTTCTCGTCGGACGCGGGTCGCGCGCGTGGGCGGTCAGCCGGGCGGTCTGCCATGTCGCCGGCGCGCTGGCGCCGGCCGCGCTCTACCTCGCGTGGTGCGCGGTCGCGGGGAACGCCGAAGCCGCCGTCTACTGGTTCAAGTTCAATTTTTCGTATGTCGGCGCCGGCCTCACGGGCGTCGCCGCGCTGGCGCGCGGGCTGCGCCGCACGCTGCTGATCGGCAGCGTCGCGATCGTGCCATACGCGCTCGGCATCGCGGCGGCGGTCGGGGCCGTATCGGGCGTGGCGCGTGTGATCCGTGGCCAGCGCGACGCAACCGGCGCGCCTCCACCCACCGTCGTGCTGGGCGTGCTCTGGCTGCTGACCTCGGCGATCTCCGTCGCGGCGGGCGGGCGTTTCTTCGGCCACTACTTCCACCTGGTCCTGGCGCCGCTCTGCCTGCTGGCCGCGCCGGCGTTTCACCGCGCCTGGACGAAGGGCTGGCGGACCCGCGCGCCGCTCGCGGCGCTGTGCGCGTTGCCGGCGCTGGCCTTCTTTGCGCTGGCGACGTTCGCGCGCCCGCTCGCGGCATCGGTGGACGAGCGCGAGCCGGCCTACGATCACGTCGCCTCGCGCATTGCCGCGCTCGCCACGCCCGACGAACGCATCTTCGTCTGGGGAAATTCGCCGCAGCTTTACGTCGCCGCGCGCCGCCCGATGGGCACGCGGTTCTCATTCTGCAACTACATGACAGGCGAAAGCCCCGGCACGCCGACCGAGAGCGGACAGCGGAACGCCGACGCCAACCAGCTGCCCGCCGCGTGGGACATGCTGTTCGCGGATCTCGAACGCCTCCGCCCCGCGTTGTTCGTCGACGCCGCGGCCGCCGGTTGGGACGGCTACGGCAAGTACCCGCTGGCGCGCTACCCGCGCTTACGCGCTTACGTCGACGCCCACTACCGTCAGATCGACGAGTGCACGGGCGTCGTCTTGTACCGGCGGCTGCGGTAGAGGAACAGCCCGGTCGCCACGAGCGCGACCGGGACGACGTGCGAAAGGTGATAGGTCACGGCGTACGAGAGGGCGACGTCGTGCGGCGCCCCGCACAGGATCAACGCCGTCGCCACGCCGGCCTCGAAGGTGCCGAAGTTGCCGGGCAGCGACGGGATGACGATCGCCGCGTTCAGGCCCACCAGCGTCAGCGCGGCGGTGCGGAAGCTGGGCGTGAGACCGAACGCATGCTGGAACAACACCAGCATGCCGATCTCGCAGCACCACCCGAGCAATGACAGGACGACCATGATCGTCACCCGCCGTGGTGTCGACGCCTGCAACCCCGACGACAGCGCCAGCTGGACGCGCGGCCACCGCGCGAGGCGCGGGACAAGCAGGTGGCCGGCGCCGAGCACCACCGCGTAGCCCGCCGCGGTCAGGCCGGAGAGCCCCAGTGCCACCGGCCCGAGGCCCGTCGCCAGCGCGATCACGAAGACCAGAATCGCGAGCGCCAGCATCTCCGCGCCGCGCTCCGCCCACGTGCACGCGTAATCAGCGGCGAGGTTGTCTCGGCGCAGGCGCGCTGCGCGAACGACATCGCCGCTTCCGAAGCCGATCGCGATGTTCGCGAGCAGCCCCTCGATCGTCGCGGCCAGCGCTTGCCGGAAAGGCGGCGGATCCGTCAGCGCCACGCGCCAGCGCGCCGCCTTCAGGGGCAGAAACACGACGAAGTTGAGGAGGATCGATGCCGCCACCGCCCACGGCGCGACGCCGGACAGCGGGACGGCCCAGGGCTTCTCGCGCCACAGCACCACCGCCAGTAGGCCGAGCGGAAGGCAGCGGAGCGCGAGCTTCCAGCGTCCGCGCATCTGCGTGCGGTCAGGCGACGGCCTGTTGCGCCGGATCCGTGAGGCGCGCGCGCCGCCCAGCCGCTCGCTCGAGCACGTCGAGAATCCGGCCGCCGACCCGCGTCCAGTCGAACGCGTCGGCGATCGCGCGCCCGCGCGCGATGCGATCGCGCTGGTCGCGTTGCAGCGTGTCGGTCATGGCCGCCGCGAACGCGTCGACGCTGGTGTCGCCCGCCATGATGACGTTGGCCCAGTGGTCGCCGGCGTGATCGGTTCCGAGGCCCGGCAACGCCACCACGGGCAACCCCGCTGCGAACGCTTCCAGCACCATGATCGAGAAACCGACCGCGCGCGCCGGCAGCAGGAACAGCGACGACGACGCGAGCAGGCCCGGACGCTGATCGTACACGGCGCCGGTGAACTCGACGCGGTCGCGCACCTGCGGCGCGACGCGCGCCTCCAGCTCCGCGCGCATGGGCCCGTCGCCCGCCATCAGCAGGCGCACGTCCGGCAGGGCGGGACCGATCCGGTTGAACGCGTCGATCGCGATTTCCGGGCCGTTACGCGGCTCGAGCCGGCCGAGGTACACGAGGTTTCGCATACCCGGCCGCGCGTAGCGTGCGCTGGGCGGCGATCGCCAGTAGCCGACGTCTACGCCGTTCGGGATGATCGTCGGTTCGAAGTCGGCGTACCGCCGCATCGACTCCGACGTCGTCTCGGAGACGGCGATGACGGCGGCGGCGCGGCGGAAGACCCAGCGGTAGTACGGCGCGATGCGGTGACGCCAGGGACGGTCGGGAAAGGAGGCGTTGTGCAGCGTCAACACCTTGGGCCCGCGGAACAGCGCCAGTCCCCAGAACGCCAGGCCGATGTCGCACGGGCCGTGGATGTGGAGGACGTCGAACTGTTTCGCGCGCAGGGCGCGATAGAAGTTGAACGCGGCGCCGAGGCCGATCGTGGCCTGGAAGAAGCTGCCGCCGCTGCCGAACGTGCGCGCGCGGCCCACGCGGATCACGCCTTCGTCTGCGTCCTTCGGACGCGGCGCGTCCGTCGGCGGCTGACGACCGGTGAGGATGGTGACGTCGACGCCCTCGCGCATGAGGAGATTTCGGAGATGGCGGACGTGCTCCTGAATGCCTCCCAGACTGGGGTAGTAACTTTCGGCAACGATGCCGACGCGAAGGGGACGCATTGCCAAGAGCGGTTTTACCTTATTCCCGCAGGAGAGTTGTCGGATCCCGTCCCGGATTTGCCAAATCTATTCGCCGCGGCGGGACAAAATCGCCCTGAAAAGCGGCCGAGCTGCCTACCTCGAGGCCGGGAAGCACGACGGAAGAGGTCGTCGCGAACATAGCCCGCCCTCCCATCCCTCGCCCCGCGACGCGGGCAGCGGGTTAGGGTGAGGGGGCCGCGGTCGCGCGCTCGTAGATCTCCAGCTCGCCCGCCACGAACACGCGCCGATACCCCGCCGGGATCATCGGCCGCGTTTCCGCCGGGATCGCCCAGGTCAGCACGTGCGTGAACCGAGGCTCGGCTTCGCGCCAGAAGCTGGTCCACAGGTCGCGCCAGATCGCCGCGCATGCCGCTTCGTCGGGGAGCTGGCGCAGCAGCTTGCACACCTTCGCCGGCGTGGCGTTGAGCTCGGCGAAGCGATCGAGGGCGGGCGGGATGAGCGCACGGGGCGGAAAGTCGCGGTAGGTGATCGGGTACGATCGTTCGACGCCGAACACCAGCGGCGCGGACGTGTCCTTCGCGACGGTGTAGTAGCCCCACGCGTGCGTCAGGCTGGCGGTGAACTCGCTGGTCTTCCGGTGCGTGAACAGCAGCGGCAGCAGCGTCGCCCGCGCCGGCACGGCGTCCACGCCCGCGGTGAACGCGGCGCGGTCGCGGTCCAGCCGCACGTAGTCGACGCCGGTGACGGCAGAGAACGCGACGGCGCTCGCCGCCAGCGCGATCGCGAGCGGCCGCGGCACGGTGACCGGAAGGCGCAGCAGCAACCCGGCCCACAGGAATGGCACCAGCCGGCAGTTGAGGTAGTTCCAGTTGCTCAACATCACGGGCAGCGCGACGTAGACGGCGAGCAGGACGAACATCGCCGGGGTCGAAAGGAACGCCGGCTGCGACGCGCGGCGCTGCCCCTCTCCCTTCCAGGCGAACCACACCAGCAGCAGCGCGGGGACGATCGTCATGCTGCCCCACCGCGTGAGCGCGCCGGAGACGTCCGTCCAGAGGTGGGCGGCGATTTCCCACGGGTTGAGGTACGCGAACGTTCCGGCCGCCTGCGTGGTGGCGTGCTCGGCCTTGACCAGGTGTTGCTGCGCGGCCGAGACGGCGAGCAGCGCCGCGGGCGCGAGCGGCAACAACAGCGCGACGCCGGCGCCGATCCGCGCCGGCC
>DATMZL010000466.1:0-7331 GCA_035607075.1 Polyangia bacterium | reverse complement strand
CTGGCCAAGGTCGCGGCGGACGGCGGCGAGGGCGCCCCGGCGTTCCGCGAACGCTTCGCGGAGGACTACGCGCGCTTCGACGAGGAGCTGAAGCTGTTCCGCCAGACGCTGGGCGACGAGATCATCGAGTGGCTCGACAGCCGCTGGAGCTCGCTGCTGAAGGCCGTTTACGCCAAGAAGAAGATCGCGATGTTCGTCGACGACGAAGAGGTCGGGACCTTCCTCTACGACGAGGGTCTTCGCTTCGGCACGCTGTACCCGATCACCGAGAAGTCGCTGGCGGGACGGGTCAAGCAGGTGCAGCCGTTCGTGGATCACCTCGCGCGCAAGCGCGATCAGGACAAGAGAAAGATCACGTCGTAACGGCGGCACGGTCTTAGGGTCTTCCGATGTCGCGCGAAAAAGCAGTCGCGCCGTTCGGCGCCGAGCCTTCGGGCGTGCTGGATCTGGCGACGGCCGTGGCGGGCGGCATCGCCCCGCCGGATCCCGCGATCACGGTCGCGGCGCGCGCGGCAGCGCCGCTGGTGGCCGCGCTGCCCGCGGCGCAGCTGCGCCACACGATCGAGAAGGTGATCATGGGCAAGGCGCTGGGCGCCGGGCTGCAATGGATGCACGACGCGGGCTTGCTCGCGACGGTGCTGCCGGAGCTGGACGCGACGGTCGACTTCTCGCAGGAGGCGGGACGGCGGCACAAGGACGTCTGGGAGCACACCAAGCTGGTCGTGCTGCAGTCGGTGCCGAGCCCGATCGTCCGCTGGGCGGCGCTGCTGCACGACATCGGCAAGGTGCGCACGCGGGTCATGCTGCCGGACGGCAAGGTAACGTTTCACAGGCACGCCGAGGTGGGCGCGCGGATGTTCGAGCCGATCGCCAAGCGGTTCGGGTTCGACAAGCCGGAGCGCCACCAGATCCGGTTTTTGATCCTGCACCACCTGCGCGCGAACGCGTACGAACCGGGCTGGACGGACGCGGCCGTGCGCCGATTCGACCACGAGATGGGCGAGCACCTCGACAGTCTGCTGGAGCTGTCGTGCGCAGACGTGACGTCGCGGCGGCCGGGCCGGCGCGAGGAGGCAATCCGCAACATCGAGGCGCTGCGGGAACGCATCCTGGCGATCCGCGCGCTCGACGCGCGCGTGCCGCCACTGCCCCCGGGGCTGGGCAACGCGATCATGGAGGCGTTCGCCATCCCGCCGTCGAAGCGCATCGGCGACCTCCGCAAGCTGTGCGAGGACGCGATCGAGCGCGGCGAGCTGGAAGAACGCCGCGAGGCCGACTACTACGTCGCCTTCCTCCGCAAGTCCGGCGCGGCCAACGGCGGCTAGCGATTCTCGAGGCGCCCGACGCGGGCTTCGAGGTCGGTGACGCGCGCGTGCAGCGCGGTGGCCTTCAGGTACTTGACGGTCGTTCTCTGCCGTCGCGCCAGCGTCAGTAGCGTCGACTCGACGACGCCGAGCCGTTCGTTCGTGATGTCGAGGCGCTGGGTAATCAACACCTGGCGTTCCTCCATGGCGTCGAACCGGTGGTCCATGGCGTCGAACCGCCGGGGCCATGGCGTCGAACCGCGGGTCCATGCCATCCAGACGCTGGTCGATGCCGTCGAACCGTTCGCGCATCTCGGTGCGCAGCTGACCAATACCATCGCGCATCTCCGCGCGCAGGCTCTTCAGGATCTCGATGGTGATGTCATCGCTCGCCATTGCGACCTCCTGACGGTAGCACGCGACGTTTGCGAACGGCGTGCCGACGTCGAGGCGCGATCTCGCAGCGGATCAGCGCCCGCGCGTGGCCGGACGTCGGGCGACTGTCCGCTATTCCGGCCAGGCGAGCGGTGTAAGCTGCGCGCGTGAACCCGGTGTCCTTCGCCTCGGTCGAGATCTCGGATCCGCGCTTCGAGCGCGACGGGCTACGCATGCTCACCGTCGCGAGTCGGGCGCTGGCGCGGCGCGCCGACGTCTGCTTCTGGGCGCCTCCGATCGGCACGGGCACGGCGCCGTTGCCGGTTTTGATCCTGCTACACGGCGCGTGCGCCAGCGCCTGGTCCTGGCCGCTGAGCGGCGGCGCGCACCTGACCGCCGGCCGACTGGTCGACACGGAGGAGATCGCGCCCGTAGCACTGGTCATGCCCTCCGACGGCCTGTGGGGTATGGGCAGCGGCTACGTCCCTCACACCGACGCCGACTACGAACGCTGGATCGTCGAGGAGATGCCGGCGGTGGCGGCGCAGGCCGACGACCGCATCACCGACGCGTCGCCGCTCACGATCGCGGGCCTGTCGATGGGCGGGTTCGGCGCGCTTCGCCTGGGCGCCAAGTATCCCGATCGTTTCCGGGGCATCTCGGCGCACTCGGCGGTCACGACGCTCGGCCGACTCTCGGAGGCAACCGGCGATCGGCTGGACGGCCTGCCCGGTTTCGGTCAGCCCGACGGGACCGCCCTGCACTGGCTGGAGCGGAACGCCGGGCGGCTGCCGCCGCTGCGCTTCGATTGCGGCACGGACGACCACCTGCTGCCCGGCAACCGTGCGCTGCACGCGGCGCTGGAAGCGCGCGGCATCGAGCACCAGTACGAGGAGTTCGCGGGCGGCCACGACTGGCCCTACTGGCGGCTGCACCTCGCGGACACGCTGCGGTTCCTCGACGGGGCCGCGAGCACGGCGCCGGGCGGCGATCAGTAGCTCGTCAGTCCCAGTCGCCGACGCCCTCGAGGGGCTCGCCCTTCTCCCAGTGGCGGATGTTGCGCTTCCGCCTGAGCAGCGTCCGGACCTGCTGGGTCAGGAACGCCACGCACCCGGCACCGACGAGGATGACGACGATCAGCATCGGCAGGGGCATGAAGGCAGTTTGAACTTTCGCGCGGTCGAATGCCAGACTCCACTCTCCGATGCCCGAACTGCCCGATCTCGTCCACGTCGAGGCCGGCCTGCGCGCCGCGATCGTCGGCAAGCGCATCGCGGCCGCGCGCACGGGCGACCCGACCGTCCTGCGCATCATGGTCGCTGAGCCGTTTCCGCGCGTGCTTGTCGGCCGCACGCTGGCCGGCGTGGAGCGGCGCGGGCACTTCATGCGCTTCGCGCTGGACAACGATCTGGTCGTGGTCGTCAACGCGATGCTCGTCGGGCGGTACCGGTTGGTGCCGCCCGGCGCCGAGCCGAACAAGAGCAAGAAAGATCCCCGCTCGCTCGCGCTGGCGCTGGTGTTCGACGACGCGCCCGAGCTGCAGTACCTGGACGACAAACGGATGGGCAAGGTCTACGTCGCGCGCGCCGCCGACGAACAGACGATCCCGATCTACGGTCAGCTGGGCGCCGACGTGCTGTCGCCCGCGTTCACGCGCGAGGCGTTCGGCAAGCTGATCGCGCGCCGCCGCGATCAGGTGCGCGCGTTCCTGATGGACAAACGCGCGCTCGCGTCGATCGGCAACGCGTACGCCGACGAGATCCTGTTCGCGGCCGGCCTCCACCCCAAGACCTTCTGCAACAAGCTCGCGCCCGCCGAGGTGGACGCGCTGCACGGCGCGATCGGGCACGTGCTGACCGACGCGATCGCCGAGATCCGCAAGCGCGACGAGCCGATCGAGGTGAAGGTCCGCGACTTTCTCAAGGTGCGCGGGCGCGACGGCAAGCCCTGCGTTGTGTGCGGCACGACGATCCGCGCGGTCCGCGTCGGCGACGGCGACGCCTGCTTCTGCCCGCACTGCCAGCGCGAGACGCGCAAGCTGTTCGTCAACTGGACGCGCCTCAACGACGCGTGACCGCCGGCAGGTGGCGCGGCGACGGCGGCAGGGCTTTCCGCAGCGCCTCTGCCGTATCGCGCGCCACCGTCCACGACAACCGCTTGAAACGCAGGCCGGAGACCCGCTCGCCCAGCGCCGCGATCAAGTACTGCGCCATCTCGGCGTATGTCCCTTCGTTGGGATCCGCGTCTGTGACCGTCACGATGCCGAATCCTGGCCTCTGCCCCGTGGCCGGCGGTCCGGGCAGCAGAAGCGCCAGGCCCGCCAACGGCCACGGATGGCGCCGGTCGCGGATTCCGAGCCGCGCGCCCGCGATCGCGTCTGTGGGCTGGACGGCCTTCGCAGGAGCGCCCGCCTCCGAGAGCCCGATGATCGAGATGTCGTATCCGTGCCGCTCCAACCCGCGCTGCACGTGCGCAACCTGGCCCGCGCCGAAGTCGGCGGCGTGGAGCGTCCACTCCTCGCGCTTGAGCTCCGGGCTGCCGCGGGCCACGCGCCGGGCCACCGCGTAGGCGGCGCCGGCCGCCAGGACCGCAAACTCGCCCGCAAACTTCGACTCGTGGGTGCCCAGCATCCCGACGCTCAATTTCGCGTCGAAGTCTCCTTGCACGCAAATCCAGCAGAAGAACCAGACGACGACGAAGACCACGCCCGCGATCAGCGAAGGGACGACCCAGACCTTCGGCTTCAGGTTCACGACGCCCGCATCAAAGCGTACAGGAAGATCGCGCCGGCGGTCGCGACGTTCAGCGAATCGGCGCCCGCCGACATCGGGA
The DNA here is from genome assembly GCA_035607075.1 of Polyangia bacterium. Lineage (GTDB taxonomy): Bacteria > Myxococcota_A > Polyangia > Fen-1088 > Fen-1088 > JADGRB01. The sequence continues at coordinate 2,820 of DATMZL010000466.1, read as the reverse complement.
TGGTCACCAGGTGATCGCAGCAGGCGCGCGCGCCGGCCGACAGCCCCGGCCCCTCGGCGCCGAGCAGCAACGCGAAGCGCGCGGGCGCGGAGAAACGGGCCAGCGGCGTCGCGCCCGGCCCGACCACGGCGCCGACCACCGCCACGCCGTCGGCGCGCAGCGCTTCGAGGTCGTCCGGCCAGGCCCGCGCGCGCACGACGGGCATTCCGAACACCGCGCCCAGCGAGACCCGGATCGCCTTGCGATAGAAGGGATCCGCGCAGCGCGGGGACAGCAGCAGCGCGTCCGCGCCGAACGCGGCGGCGTGGCGCGCCAGCGCGCCCAGGTTGTCGACGTCCGTCAGATCCTCGAGCGCGACCACGGCGCGCGCCCCACGCGGCAACGGAGCCGGGCCCGGCCGCTCGCCGATGGCGAGGCAGCCCCGGTGCACGGGGAAGCCGGCGAGCGCGTCCATCACCGACTGCGCCGCCACGAACACCGGAAACGGGCCGCCGAGCGCGTCCCCCAGCGTCGCCAGCCGGGCCGGCGTCAGCAACACGGAATGCACGGTGAGGCCGCTGCCGACCAGCCGCCGCACGACGCGCTCGCTTTCGGCCACGAACCGGCCGCCCTCGGCGTTCAGGTGGCGTTCCTTGAGGCGGCGGTAGTCGGCCAGCCGTGGGTCGTCGGGATCGCGGACCTCGACGGGTGGCAGGCTCATGCGCGAAGGATATCGGTCTTTATCCCTGGGAGGGTTCCCGAACCCTCCCGCGACGATACGCGGCGAGCAAAGCTCGCCGGCCCCTCACGCGATACGGTTTCGCGTGCGGCGGGAACGCGCGTGATAAAAACGAGGCGATGCTGGAGCCGCGCCGCTGCTTGCTGGCTGCCGCGCTGATCGCCGGGCTCGGTTGCCGGAAAGCGCCCGAAGCGCCGCACGGCGCGCCGGTCCTGGTCGAGGTCCTCTGGGAGGTGCAGGGCGTGCCGACGCGGATCTGGAGCCGCGACGCCGACGCGGCCGTCGCGACGATGGTTCCGCCCCAGGGATCGCGCGTCGACTTCGTCTTCGATCGCCGGCTGGACGGCGCGCGCGTCGAGGACACGGTCAACGACTTGCCGGTCCCCAAGGCGAACCCACCCATCACGGTCAGCTGGCCCGACATGGCGACCGTCATGAGCGCGCCGCCCTTCGCCGCCGACGTCTTCTACAACAGCCTGCCGGACTGGGGCGACCAGACGACCTACGCCTTCCTGAAGCCGCACGTGGCTGGTTTCCCGGCGGCGGGCACGGAGATCACCTTCACGCTGGACCCCAACGGTCTCACCAGCATCTACGGCGAGCCGATGGATGGACCGACCACCATCACGATCACGACCGGAGCTTTCACTGTCACGCTGCCGTCGGGCACCTTCACCGCGCCGACGACCTACCAGATCCCGATCGCGTTCTCGACGCGGGCGCCGAGCCACGAGGCGCTGATGCCGTTCGTGCACGTGCTGGACGGCGTGACGCCGCTGCCGTTCGAGCTCGTCAACGACAAGGGTGATTCGAAGCTGCTCTACGCCGCCCCGATCGGCTGCCGTGGCGGATGGCCCCCCGGCGCGTCGATCGTCGTCTTCGCCGACCAGGGCTTGCCCGACGCTTTCGGCCGTCCGCTCGCGATTCCTGTCACCGGTCGGTTCACGACGTCGTCGATCGCAGCGTCGCCCGTCGACGGCGGGTGCGGGACGGACGACGCCGGCACGACCGACGGCGGGTCGAACGACGTCGCCACGAACGACGGCGGCACGACCGACGCCGCAAGCGATCTCGACACGACCGACGCGGGCGCAGCGAACGACGCGCCCGACGAGGTCGAGCCCGCCGACGCCGCTTCGGAAGAAAAACAATAGGCGCACACCGCGCCTGCGGCGCGGAGCGCCTAGTCGAACTGACGGGCGAAGACGTCTGCGAACGCGGCGCGGACGCCGGTCTTGACCGCCGCCATCTCGACCGGCCGCCCGAGCTCGCCCGCCATCGAGCTCATGACCGCTGCGTCGAGGCCGCACGGGTTGATGGCGGCGAACCGCGCCAGATCCGTGGCCACGTTCAGCGCGAACCCGTGCAGCGTCACCCACCGCTTCACGGCCACGCCGATCGACGCGAGCTTCCGCTCGGCGGCGGCGTTCCAGACGCCGGTCCATCCTGCCTTCCGCGTCCCCTCCAGGCCGAAGCCCGCCAGCGCGCGGATGATCGCCTCTTCGAGGTTGCGCAGGTAGACGTGCAGGTCGCGCTCCGGCTGGCGCAGGAGAAAGATCGGATAGCCGACCAGCTGGCCGGGACCGTGGTAGGTGACGTCGCCGCCGCGCTCGATCTCGAACAGCGGCGTGTCACCCAGATCGATCAGGTTGTCGCGCTTGGCGCTGCGCCCCGCCGTGATCACGTGCGGGTGCTCTACGAGCAGCAGCGTGTCCGGAATCTCGTCGCGCTGGCGCTGCTTGACCAGATCAAGCTGCATCGCCCACACGTCGGCGTATTCGCGCGTACCGAGATCGATCAGGCGGGCTTCAGTCGTCACCGGTTCTGAATATGGATCGCTTCGCCCAGGCTTGCCTTCGCCGCCTCCATGATCGCCTCCGGCAGCGTCGGGTGGGCGTGGATCGTCAAGCTCAGGTCGTCGGCCAGCGCGCCCATCTCGATGGCCAGCGCCGCCTCGGCGATGATGTCCGACGCGCCGTTGCCGACCACGTGGATCCCCAGCACCTCCTTGCTGTCGGCGTCGATCACCACCTTCACGAAGCCGTCGGTCTCGGCGTTGGCGATGGCGCGGCCCAGGACCGCGAACGGGAACTTGCCCACCC
>DATMZL010000514.1:0-3965 GCA_035607075.1 Polyangia bacterium | reverse complement strand
ACGGGCGGTGCCGTCGGGACGGGCGGTGCCGTCGGGACGGGCGGTGGTTCGGGTAGCTCCGGAGCGGCCGGGACGGGCGCGAGCGGTACGGGCGGCGTGGGTGGCGCCGGTGGCGCAGGTGGAACGCCGGGCGCAGCGGGTACGGGCGGCGCGGGCGTCGCCGGTCGCGGCGGTGCGGGCGGTGGCGGTCGGGGCGGCGGCGCGGGTACCGGCGGCGGCAGCGGCGGTGGATCGTCGGGCACGACGGGCAGCGGCGGAAACGCCGGCGCGGGCGGCGTCTCGCACGCGGCCGACGCCGCGTACTGCGCCCAGCAGCTCACGCAGGCAGCGTCGGACTTCGCCCGCTTCCGCACGACGTACACGAGCCCGACGTCGATCCCGCGCTCGGCGAAAGGCGGGACCGCGCGCATGGTGAACACCAGCGACTGGACCAGCGGCTTTCCGGCCGGCAGCTTCTGGCTGCTCTATGAGCGCACGAAGGATCAAGCGTGGCGCACCGCCGCCGAATCCTGGACGGCCGCGCTGATGTCGCAGCAGACGCGCACCGATACGCACGACGTCGGCTTCATCATCAACAGCAGCTTCGGCAACGGCTACCGGCTGACGCAGAACGCGTCCTACAAGACCGTCATCACCACGGCGGCCGGATCGCTGGCGTCGCGCTTCAATGCGAACGTCGGCTGCACGCGCTCGTGGGACTTCGGGACCTGGATGTTCCCGGTGATCATCGACAACATGATGAACCTCGAACTGCTGTTCCGCGCGACCGCGCTGGGCGGTGACGCGCGCTTCGCGCAGATCGGCACGACGCACGCGGCGACGACGCGCATGAATCACTTCCGCGCGGACGCCAGCTCGTACCACCTCGTCGACTACAACCCGACGACGGGCGCCGTCATCAAGAAGCAAACGAACCAGGGGCTCGCCGACGAATCGGCCTGGGCGCGCGGTCAGGCCTGGGGCCTCTACGGCTTCACCATGAGCTACCGCGAGACGAACGACGCGCGCTTCCTCGATCAGGCGACGCGCATCGCCGACTTCTACACGCAGAGCTCGCGCATGCCGGCGGACGGCGTTCCCTACTTCGACTTCGACGCGCCCATTCGCGACGACGTGCCCGACTACCGCGACGCCTCCGCCGGCGCGATCGCCGCGAGCGGTCTCTTCGAGCTCGCGAAATACGCGACGGGCGCCGCCGCCGAGCGCTATCGCGCGTTCGCGATCAAGGCGGTGCGGTCGCTGTCGTCGACGGGCTCGGCGGGGTATCGCGCCGCCACCGGAACCAACAACCAGTTCCTGCTGATGCACAGCGTGGGCAACTACCCGCAGAACGACGAGATCGACGTCGCGATCAACTACGCCGACTACTATTATCTCGAAGCGCTCGGGCGTTGCGCGGATCTGCAATGACGAAGATGCAGCGCGCGATCGGTTTGCTTGCCTTCGCGATCGCGGCGGCGGGCTGCGGCGCGTCCGGCAGCGGCGGCGCCGGCGGGAAAGGTGGCAGCAGCGGCGCAAACGGTGGCGCGGCGGGCAGCGGCCCGGCGGGCGCGGGTGGCGCGGCGGGTGCCACCGGCGGCGCGACCGGAATCGCCGGCACAACCGGCGCGGCCGGCACGACCGGCGGCGCGGGCACCAGCGGTGGCGCGGGCACGACGGGGGCCGGAGGCAGCAGCGGTGGCGCGGGCACGACGGGCGCGGGCGGAAGCGCTGCCGGCGGTCGCGGTGGCACGACGGGCGCGAGCGGCGCCGGCGGCGGCGCTGGAACGATGGGCGCCGGCGGCGCATCTGCCGGAAGCGGTGGCGCGGGTGGTCGCGGCGGCAACGGCGGCATCGCAGGTGGCGGGCGCGGCGGCGGCGCCGGCACGGGCGCCGCGGGCAGCAGCGGAAGCGGCGGCGCGGGAACGATCGTCAAGGTGCTCGACATCGCCGATGTCTGGTCCGGACACCCGGTCGGCTTCTCGCTCGTGACGACGCCGACGCGCCAGTACGTCGCTTACTACGACACCAACCGCGACATGACCGTCGCGCAGCGCGCGCTGACAAGCGACACATGGACGTTCACGCGCCTGCCGACGACGGTTGGCTGGGACAGCCACAACTACATCGCGATGGACCTCGACAGCGGCGGCTTCATCCACGTGTCGGGCAACATGCACGCCGTGCCGCTGATCTACTTCCGCGGCGCTCAGGCCAACGAGGCGGGCTCACTCTCCGGCGCGACGATGGTGGGCAGCAACGAATCGAGCTGCACGTACCCGCTGTTCTTCCATGACACCGCCAACAACCTCGTCTTCAATTACCGCGACGGCTCGAGCGGCAGCGGCAACCACATCTTCAACATCTACAACACCGGAACCAAGACCTGGCGCCGCCTCCTGAACGCGCCGTTCACCGACGGTCAGGGCGCGCGCAACGCGTATCCGGTCGGCCCGGTCCTCGGCCCCGACGCCTTCTGGCACATGGTGTGGGTCTGGCGCGAGACGCCCGATGCCGAGACGAATCACGATCTCTCGTACGCGCGCAGCCGCGACCTCGTCCAGTGGCAGACCGCCGCGGGCACGAACCTGACACTGCCGATCACGCTCGCCACCAGCGACATCGTCGATCCGGTGCCGCAGAACGGCGGCATGATCAACAACAACACCAAGGTCGGCTTCGACGCGCAGAACCGGCCCATCGTCGCGTATCACAAGTTCGACAGCGCCGGGAACACGCAGCTCTACAACGCTCGCTTCGAGAACGGAAAGTGGGTGCCGCACAAGACGTCCAGCTGGAACTACCGCTGGGCGTTCTCGGGACAGGGGACGCTGGTGTTCGAGATCCAGGTCGAACCGGTCAAGGTCGACGCCGCCGGCAACCTCACGCAGCGCTGGTATCACGCGCAGTACGGCGGCTGGAACGCGTTCGCGCTCGATCCGACGACGCTCGCCGCGACCGCGATGCTCGGGCGCTCGCTGCCCTACCCGGTCTCGCTGGAGACCGTCGAATCGACGACCGCCGGCATGCACGTGCGCTGGCAGGACGATTCCGGCGCCGGCCCCGACCCGACGGTCCTCTACATGCTGCGCTGGGAGACGCTGGACTCGAACCGCGACATGCGGCGTTCACCGATTCCGCCGCCCACGCGCCTTCGTCTCTACGGCTTCAAGAAGTAGCTCTCGCGAAGCCGCGATCGCGTGGGGAGCCGGCGAGCTTTGCTCGCCGCGTACCATCGCGGGAGGGTATGGGGGAACCCTCTCAGGGTTCCCATCTGAAAAGAATAAGTAACCCGTCCTCGTCGCCGGCCCGCCGCCCTCGAAGCGCGGAGTTTTTCGAGGGCGCGTTGACGACGAGGACGGGTTAGGAAATTCCGAGCTTGCGGATCATTTCGCACATCGTCCGGTACGGGACGCCTGCGCGCTTCGCCGCCTCTTGCCGGCTGCCGCTCTCACCGAGCAGGAACCGGATGTAGCTCTCGCGAAATTGCATCTCGGCCGTCGGCAGCGGCAGCCGCGCCGGTCCGTCGGTGACCGCCGCCAGCGTCGGCGGCCGCGGCACCGCCGCCGCGCAAGCCGCCGCCGCGCGCCGCAGGCACGCGCCGCGCGCCAGCAAATTTCCGCCGCGCGCCAGCCAGGCCGTCATGTGCTGGGCAGGCACGATGCGGGTGATCCCCAGGACCGACGCCGCTGCGACCTCGGGCGCGTCCGGGTTGTCGCAGTAGAACACCACCTCGGTGAACGGGTTGCGCTGCACGGCCTTGGCGCTGATGCCCAGTGCGGACACATCGCGGCCACCAAACGCGAGCAAAACGAGATCGCTCGGCAGCAGATCTCCGCGCAGCGTGGGATCGTCCGGCGCCACGACGGTCACCGCCAGCTGGCCGCCCAGCTTCAGCGCCGCCGCGAGCGTCGAGGCACGCCGCTGGTTGTCGTCCACGATCACCGCGCGCGCGATTTCTAGCTGCTGCTCGGGGCCTTCCCCGG
>DATMZL010001424.1:0-6153 GCA_035607075.1 Polyangia bacterium | reverse complement strand
GAGTCCTGCGTCCAGCTCGGGCAGTGCCCGTTCTTCGGCGGCTCGTGCGCGCCGTTCGGCGTGTACTGCCCGCTGGGCGATCTCTGCGTCCCGTATGACGGCTACTGCCACGGCCGCGATCGCTGCGACGTCGCGTCGTATTCGGCGCCCGCGGTTCCGTTCGCGACGTTGCCGGGCGCGGCCGCTGCGCTGACCGCATCGCTGACGGCGCGGCAGCCCGACGGGCGCACGCCGACCGGTCCGGCGCTGACGGGTGCCGCGCAGGCGGCGCGGGCGCGCGCGGTCGCGACGCCCGACCACAAGATCGCCGTCGTGCTCGTCACCGACGGGCTGCCGACGGAGTGCACGCCGCTGGACATCCCGGCGATCGCGGCGGTCGCGTCCGGTGGCGCGACGGGCGCGCCCGCCGTGCCGACCTTCGTCATCGGCGTCTTCGGCCCCGACGAAGCAGCCATGGCGCAGCCGAACCTCGATGCGCTCGCGGGCGGCGGTGGCACCGGAACCGCCGTCGTCATCGACACCAGCCAGGACGTGACCAAGGCGCTTCAGGCCGCGTTGAATCGCATTCGCACGATGGCCGTCGCCTGCTCGTTCCAGATCCCGCAGGCGACGACGGGCGCGATCGACTTCCACAAGGTCAACGTCCAGGTCAGCGGCGCCGGCGGCACCGCCAGCACGATCGGCCACGTGAACGGCAAGGCGAGCTGCGATCCCACCCGCGGCGGCTGGTACTACGACGTCGACCCAGCGACGGGCCAGCCGTCGACGATCATCGCCTGCGACGCGACCTGCACCCAGCTCCGAACCGACGCGACCGCCCGCATCGACATCGTGCTGGGCTGCCAGACGATCGTGATCACGCTGAACGAGGTCCGCGGTTCTTCTGCGCCGCCCGGCTAGCGCAGCGGAACTTCGCGAAGCTCGCCGGCGAGGGCGGCCAGCTCCGACTGCCGTGGGTGGTTCGCGCGCCAGACCAGGCGAAGGTTGTCCGTCGCGAGGGTCACGCGCGGCAGCAGGCGTGCGAAGCGCCGCTTGGCGAGATCGTCCTTCACGAAGAACGCCGGCAGGACGGCGACGCGTCCGTCGCCACCCAGCAGGCGGTGGCGGACGTTGGCGATGCCGCCCATGTGCTCGACGCGCCCGAACCGCCACGCGTCCGGGTCTGCCACCACGTCGAGAAAATTGCGGAACAGCGGCAGGTCCGGGCCGACGTCCACGAGCGTCAGGCGCTGCGCGTCCTCGGGACCGCGGAGCCGCCGGTCGACGCCGACGAGGACGTAGTCTTCGCGGTGCAGCGTCGCGGACGTGAAGCGGGGCGATCCCAGGCGGGCGCTGGTGACCGCCGCGTCCAGCTCACCGCGCTCCAGCTTGGCGACGAGATCGTCGCTGGCGCCGTTGTAGAGGTGAATCGTCCGTTCCGGGCGCTTGCGGCCCAGACCATCCAGCGCGGCGCACAGCCAAGACAGGCCGATCTCGTGGCGCGTTCCGACGACAAGCTCGTACGTCGGTGGCGCGGCGTCTTCGATCGCCGCGCCGGGCATGTGCTCGACGAGGCGCAGGATCCGGCGCGCGACCGGCAACAACCGCTCGCCGGCGTCGGTCAGCGCGACCCGACGCGTGGTGCGCTGCAGGATGCGCGTTCCGAGGACCGACTCCAGGCGTCCGATCCGGTCGGAGAACGCCCCCGGCGACAGGTGCACGCGCGCCGCGGCCGATCGAAACCGCAGCGTCGTGGCCACCGCGTCGAAGCAACGAAGCGAGTCGAGATCGATGTCCGGGCCGTTCAGCGGCACCGGCAGCCGCCGCGGCGCGACGGCGTCCAGGTCCGCCTCGAACGGCATCGACGCGATCACGGCGGCGGGGGCCGCCGGATCGCTAGGGGACAGCAGTCGCAGCGGGTTCGCCACAGCTTGCTCCCACGGAGAAAACGGCTTGATCGAAGTGAATGTTGACGCGCGCGCCGGCCGACAGCGTCTTCGCGAACAGCGCGCCCGACAGCTCGAGCCCGCTCGACGCCGTCACCTGCGCGGCGGGGGCATGCACGATCGCGCCGACAGACGGTGTGTCGTCGAACGCAACGGTCTGCGTGCCGGCCACCCAGATCCGGAAGCGCGCCGGCGTCATGCTGCCGATCGTGTTGCTGCCGCTGGTCAGCAGCCGCCCGCCGACGAGCAGGTCCAGCTCGGCGCCCGGATCGAGCGTGACCGCGAACCCCGCCCGCAGCACGACGTCGCCGCCGATCGCGAGCAGCGCGCGGCCGTGCACGGCCAGAACCAGCGCGCTCCGCGTGTCGATCGAGGACAGCGCGTACGTTCCGCACGGGATGTCGAGCAGCGTCGACGTCGTCACCGCGGCGAGGCGATCGGGCGCGAACCCCGCCGCCGCGTCGTCGTTGCTGCGCGTGGCGCTGGCGATCGCGCCCGCGACGTCGACGACGTTCTGCGCGCAGTCGCAGGGCGCGGCGACGGAGACGGGCTCGCGAACGATGTCCGCCGCGTAGATATTCGCGGCGGCGGTGCTGGCGCCAGGACTCACGTGCAGCGTGCCGCCGAGGATGATGAAGCCTTCGAGGTCGCCGCCCGCATAGACGTCCTGGGCAACGTCCACGATGTTCCCCGGCAGCGACCGCGTCGGTCCGGCCACGCGAACCGATCCCAGCGAAACGAGCCGGTCCGTGGACATGAGCCCGCCGGCGCCGGCGACGTAGACGGACCCTTGCGCCTGGACGACGACGCCGGCTTGCAGATCGCCGTTGACGCCGATCGCCGCCGGCGGCTGGTTGCCGATGACCGCGCCGCTCGAATCGAAGGCGTCGGTGTAGATCGGCGACGTCACGTTCAGCGAATCGCACGCGCAGAGCGCGAATCGGTGCTCTCGCGCCGTCAGCGCCGACGCGCACACCGATCCCGCCGCCGAGGGCAACGTGATCGCCGGTCCCTGTCCCGAACACGCGACCGCGCCGGTCTCGCCCGCGCCGTCGCGCGCGTCCGTTCCCCCGCCCGCGCCTCCCGTCGACCCATCACCCATCTGCGCGCCGGCCGCTCCGGCCGCCCGCCCCAGCAGGTGCCCGGAGTTACCGCAGGCCGGCGCGATTCCTGGAACCGCCAGCAGCAGACTGATCTTTCCCAGCGCCACGAGAGTCCTGTGATCCCAACGCGCGAAACGGGTCACAGCCGCGCCTCCAGACCGATGGTGACGCCCGGGCGCGCGCGGTGGGGCACGAGCGCCTCGGTGAGATTTCCCGCCGTGTCGTAGGCGTCGTAGTGGACCCGCTGCAGCCCGACGTCGACGAGGACAGCCGCCAGCAGGGCAAATCGCGGCGCGAGCGCGACATGCAGCGCTGCATCGGCGCTGGCGACGCCCGTCGTGAACGTCGCTGCAGGCGCGGTCATGGCGCCCGCGAGCTCTACCGTCGGCGAATAGTCGACGCGATCGGCACCTCCGCCGAGCCCAATTCGGATCGACGTGCGCCCACTCTCGCTCTGCCAGGGTTCCCAGACCAGCGCCAGCCGCACGCGCGTCGTCCACAGGTCCGCGCCGACCGCGCCGGACGCGAAGTGCGTGGGCCAGCCGTAGCCGAGCGACAACCGGCCGCCGAAGTTTCCGGGAAACGCGGGCGGGGACGCGGCGGCGCGGCGGGACACGGCCGCGACCGAAACCTCCACGCTTCCCGTGACCGGCAACGCGGCCGCATAACTTTGCCCCACGAGACCCGATCCGATCTCGACGGCGGTGCTGCGCACGGGCGCGGGTACGGTGGGCGGTGGCGGCGGTTGCTCGGGCACGTGCAACGCCGCGCGCGCCTCCGGCAGCGAGAGAGCCCAGGTGGTGTCAGCCGCCAGCGCGCGCAGCACCGACTGGATGATCTGGGCGATCTCCTCGGCAGCGAGCGGTCCGACGCCGCCGGGCAGCGGCACCCGGCGAATCACGAACCGCCGGCCGGCGGCGGCGCGAAAATAGATCCGTCCCTCGACGGCGGAGGAGAGGTCGACCCAGACGGCGACGGGCGCGGCGCGGCCGGCGCCGGGCGCGTCGATGACATCCTCCGCGCGCAGCCGATCGGCCCGGCGCCAGAAGACTGCCACGCCATTTCGGGTGAGGAGATCGGCGGTGAGCTCGCGGACGGGCGCGACGACCGCCTCGGCGCCGACCATGACGATATCCACCGTCGAGGGCGCCGGCCATCGCTCGTCTGCGCTGGGCGCCGTCTGGCCGCGGGCGGGCGCCGCCGCTCCCGAAATCAGGAAGATCAGATGGAACGTGAGAACGCGAGCGCGTTTCAAAGTGCGCGCGCCACGACCAGGCTCACCGTGTTCCGCGCAGCTCGCTCAACCGCTGGTGCGCGGCTGGAGCATAGGCCGAGCCCGGAAAGTCTCTGACGAGGCGCGCCCACGTCTCTTCTTCGGCCGCGTCCTTGCCGAGCCTTCGCAGACAGCGCGCCCGACCGAAGAGCGCCTCCTCGCGCAGTGATCCGGCCTGTGGATCAGAAAGATAGGCGTCGAAGGCCGCCAGCGCGCGCGCCGGTTCGTCGAGACGCAGCAGGAGGTCGCCCGTCGAGATCGACGCCACGCGGGCCTGGTCCGACGACGGGAACACCGACCGCAGCGTTCCGTAGAGCGTCAACGCCCGGCGGAGATCGCCGTCGTGCCGCGCGCGTGCCGCCTCTGCAAACAACGACGGCGCGGTTTCGGGCGGCGCCACGGACACGGCGACGTTCTCGCGGGCGTGCCGTGCGGCGACGAGCTTCTTCGCCGGCGCAGGCGAGGTTGCGGGCTCGCCTGGCGAGGGTGCAGGCGCGATCGCGCGGTCTCTCGACGGCGACGGCACGCGCCGGGCGACGGCGGACACATTGCGAGCCGGGGCCGTCTCCGCGGCACGTGGCGACAGCAGGCTGCGACCGATCCATGCGGACGCGACACCACCCAATCCGAGGAACACCGCCAAGACGATCGCCACGCGACGCCACCCGCCGTGCGCGTGCCGCGCGACCTTCGCCCGCGACGCGCTCGCTCGTTCGGCGACGCGGTCGACGAGCGCGCGGTCCGCTGCGGACGTCGCGCCGGCCGAAAACAGCGGCGCGCGAAACAGCCCCGCGGCGAGCTCGCCCGCGCGGCACTCCGCGCAGCGCGCGAGGTGCGCCGACAGCGCTTGCCGCTCGAGATCCGACAACCCGCGGCTGCGCGCAGCCACCAGCAGATCGTCGGGACACACGCGCGCGTTCATGGGCGCATCTCCAGGATCTCCGCCAGCTCCGCGTCGCCGCCGATGCGATCCCGAAGCGCGCGCTTCGCGAGACGGAGCCGACTGCGGACCGTTTCCAGCGGGCGCCCCACCGCTGCCGCGATCTCGTCGAGCGAAAAATCGAGCGCGCAGTGGAGGATGAACGCTTCTGCTTGCGGCGGCGGCAGCTCGTCGAGCAAGAGCTCGAGGGCCTCGCGGCGCCGCGCCGCGATGACGAGCTCGGCGGGCGATAGGTTTCCCTTGGCGGGCCATTCCTCGATCGCGGCGTCGTCGGTGATTCGATCGGCGCGAAACGTGAATCGCCGCCGCCAGGCGAGCGCCGAGTACACAGCCACCCGGCACGCGAAGTGGCGCACGGTGCACTGGCCCCGGAACGAACCGATGGCCGTCAGCAGGGCCTCCGACGCGTCCTGCAGGACATCCTCGGCGTCAGCGATCTGTGGTCCGACGAGCGTCCGTATCACGCGAAGCATGCTGGGCCCCACCGCGACGATCAGCCGTCGCATCGCGTCCCGATCGCGCGCGCCTGCCTTGCGGGCCAGCGCGACCAGCGGGTCCTCAGCGTCCCCGGGTCGCGGGGCGCCTGGACGTTGCGAGAACACCTTCAGCACGACCTACCTGTGTCGGGGCGGAGCCTTTCGGGTCAACACCCGGACAAAGCTTCGCCAGCTTCCCCCGGCGGTGCAACAAAAACCGGGGGTACCGGAAATCGGCCGAAAGTCGCGGACTTTGCGTCATTGATACGCGGCTAGAATTGCCCTGTGCGTCGGCTTCTGGTCACGCTGGCTCTCGCCGTCACCGGTGCAACGGTCGCGCTTTACGGCCTCACGCGTCTGGGTTGGCGACGTCACGGGACGCCGGCGGGCGATCTGGGCTTTCTGCACATCGATTGGATCACGAATCGATCGCTGC
>DATMZL010000108.1:0-5408 GCA_035607075.1 Polyangia bacterium | reverse complement strand
TGCGACAGCAATCGAGCGTTCCGGTCGATGGATCGCCACCGACGACCGCCGCTCCTGCGCCGAGGCCCGCGCCCGGGTCCCTCGACGTCGCGACGATCTACAGTCGCCATGCCGACGACGTCGCGCGCTGGGCGCGCCGCTTCGGTGGCCCGCGGATCGACGTCGAGGACATCGTCCATGAGGTGTTCCTCGTCGTTCAACGCCGTTTCCACGAGTGGCGCGGCGACGCTCACGTCACGACCTGGCTCTACGAGATCACGTTCCGGATCGTTCGCGATCGGCGCAGCCGCGGGTGGTGGCGCCGGTGGTCGACGGGCATCGTCCGGGGCGAGTCGAGCGGGCCCGGCCCCGGGAACGATCTCGCGGAGCTGGCCGACGGCCAGCCGGACGCGCTCGCCCTGCTCCAGCGGCGCGAAGCGACGGGCGCCCTTTACGGCATTCTCGACGGCATTGGTGAGAAGTACCGAACCGTGATTATTCTCTTCGAGCTCGAGGGCCTGAGCGGCGAAGAGATCGCGAGGCTGACCGGGATCTCCCTCGCGAATGTGTGGGTGCGGTTGCACCGCGCCCGGCAGCAGGTGCTGAAATGCTTCTTGGCCTGGGAGGCACGGGAAAAACCATGAGCACGAACCGAGCCGGAGAACGGGCATCGAAAGGCGCTCCCGTCGAACGCTGGATGTCGCGGCAGACCGGCGGGCAGACCAGCGTCGACGAGGCCGAGGATCGTTTCGCGTCGCTGATCCATGCCGCCGAGCCACCCGAAGGGCTCAGCGCCGTCGCGCGCGCGCGTGTCTGGTCGCGCCTGCGAAAGCGCCGCTCTTCGCCGGCCCGCCTGACGCGGCTGCGGTGGAGCGTCGCCCTGGTCGTGCTGCTGACGAGCGGGGTCGTTCTCGGCGCGCTGTCAGCCCGGAGGTGGCTGCCGGCGAAACGGGTCACGATCGTGCCGGCGTCGACCCCGACCCCGACGAAGCCGCGTGTCGCGCATGTTGCGCGAGGTCTCGCGGCGGCGGCGCCGCAACCGGCGGCGCCCGTCGACGAGCCGCCGCCTGTCGACGAGCCGATCCCCGAAGCGGCGCCGCCGGCGCCGCACGCGGCGCCCGCGCCCGCTCGCGCGAGCACGCCGCCGCACACGTCGCGAACGCCTGACCGGATCGTGGCGATCTCCGAAGCGGCGCCGGCCGCACAGCCGGCGCCGCCCGCGCCCGCACGCGAGAGCACGCCGCCTTATACGTCGCGAACGCCTGACCGGATCGCAGCGGCGTCGCCGTCAGAGCACGTCGCTCCCGTCACGCCCGCCGCCCCGAGCGCGCTGTCCGGCGAGACGCCGTTGCTCGGAGAGGCGCTCACGCGGCTACGACAGAAGCACGATGCGCGCGGCGCACTGGCCACGCTCGACGAATACCGAACTCGGTATCCAAGCGGCGCGCTCAAACGCGAGGCGGAAGGCGCACGCATCGATGCTTTGTTGCTGCTCGGGCGAAACGACGAGGCGCTCGCGGAGCTGCGGGCGCTGACGTTCCGGCCCACCGGCCGCGATCAGGAGCTTCGTCTCATTCGCGGTGAGCTCTCGGCGGCGACCAACTGTGCGGACGCCGTCGCGGACTTCGATCGCGTCCTCGACGAGAAAACATCGCTGCCGCTCGTCGAGCGGGCGCTCCACGGCCGCGCCGCCTGCCGCCTTCGCCTCGGCGACCAGGCCGGCGCCATCCAGGATCTGTCCGAGTACCTGCGTCGCTTCCCCGACGGGCGCTTCGCGCCGGAGGCGCGTCGCATCATCGACGGGCGGCGCCTGGACTTGTAAGGATCACACGCCGCCACGCACGGAGTCAGCATCATGACCAAGCACGCGTTCCTTCCCGCGCATCTCCCGCATCTCGTCCTGGGCTTCGCGATCGCCCTCGCGAGCGGCTGCGAGAGTCGACTCCTGGTCGGGGAAAATAACCTGGACGCTTCGGGCCGCGGCGGCGCATCGGGCGCCGCGGGCACGGGTGAGGGCGGAGCAGCGGGCACGCTGGGCGAGAGTCGCGGCGGGGCCGGTGGCACGGTGATGGTGGGTCCGGGCGCGGGCGGCGCCGCGGGTCTGCCGGTGCATACCGGCGGGACCGGGGGCTCGCTGCCGAGCACAGGGGCAGCGGGAGCCGGAGGCATGGCGACGCCGGTGGGAGACGCCGGGATCCCCCTCGACGTCTGGATCGCGTTCGATTCGGACGCCGCAGGGAGCCGCGACATCTACATCATCCGGGCCGACGGGACGGAGCGCCGGCGACTGACGACCGAAACGTCGTCGGAGACGCAGCCCAGCTTTTCGCGCGACGGCACGAAGCTGGCGTTCACATCCGATCGAAGCAGCGGCCTGCAGATCTACCTGATGGATCTCACGACGGGACTCGAGACACGGGTCACCCAGCGAGCAGAAGGCGCTCACGACGCGGCGTTCACGAGCGACGGAACGCGCATCGGCTACCGCGCCGGCGCCTCGGTGTTCACGGCAAAGCTGGACGGTACCGACGAACGCCAGGTCACCGACGGACAAACCTGCTGCGTGGGGGGACCGTACGGCGCCCCCGTCTTCCCCAGCAGCAACAGTCAATGGACGATCTACGACGACTACAACGCCATCTACTTGTTGACGTCCATCGGCGCGACCCGGCGACCGATCGTCAGTCCGACCACCGGCGAGCAGTCGCACCCGTCGCTGTCCCCGGACGGCGCGACGATCGTCATGCAGGCGACGTGCATCAACGACAACGCCGCGCGAAGTATCTGGAAGGTGCCGGCGACAGGGACCACGCCCTTGAGCTGCACGGGCGGAGTCCGCCTTTCGCCGACGATGACGGACGCCACGCACGCCGCGTGGGGACCGAACAACATGATCGTTTGGGGCGCTGTCGTGGGCGGCAACAACAGCACCAGCCCCGTGCCGAGCTACCTCGTCACCTGGCAGGATGGGATCCTGCGCGCGCTGACGGACGGAAACACCGACGATCGCAACCCGTCGTGGTCGCCCTCGGGGACGGTGATCGGCACCTGGTGAGCGGCAGGCGGAAACGCGCGCGTTGACGACCGCGCGCGCATCCCGTACCTTGATTGCGCTGCTGACGGAAACGCCGCCCCGGTTCGAGGCGGCTTGAGTCCTGTCCTTCGTTCGATGTTCTGAAGGGGTCGTCATGCAGCCAAAGCTTGCGCGCGTGTTCGCCGCGCTTGCCCGAGAAGGTCTTGAAGTAGAAGGCGACGGGTCTGCCTACACAGTTCGGCTCGCCTCCAATCCGGAGGGCATCCGGGCCGAGGTCCTCCTCCCGGCGGGTTTTCCGCTGGAGGGCGCCGCGCTCCGGCAGCTCGCCAATCTCGCCGCCGTCGCTCACCCGAGCGGCGGGCGGGTCGCACGGGTGTGTGCGACGCCCGACTTCCATCCCGGCGACGGCCGCGCGGGCATCGCGATCGGCTCCGTGCTCGGGACGGAGGGGCTGGTCGTGCCCGCGGCCGTCGGCACCGACATCAACTGCGGGATGCGTCTGCACACCATGGACATCGACGTCGATCGCTTCCAGGCGGGCAAGCGCCGCTTCGTCGATCTTATGAAGGGCGATCTTTTTTACGGCCGGCGCGACGTACCGATGGCGCCGCGCGCGATGATCGGGATGTTTCGCGACGGCGTCGTCGGCTGGCTGCTCGAACTGATGAGCGGCGGCGCGCGCGGCCGGATGCGCCTCGCCGATCTCCGGCAGCTCGATCGCGACGCGCAGCGCGTGTATCTGGACGGCTGCCTCGCCGGCGACGAGTCCTGGGCGCCCGACGGCCTCATCGATCGCAGCCGCGACGAGATTCGCGACGACGGCCTGGCGACCGTGGGCGGCGGAAATCACTTCCTCGAGATCCAGGTCGTCGACGAGATCGCCGACCGCGCGCTCGCGTATGAATGGGGCGTTCGCGCCGGCAACCTGGCGTTCATGATCCATTCCGGCTCGCGGAAGGTCGGCGTTCACGTCGGCTTTTCGTGGTCGAAGAAGGCGCTCGAGGCGTGGCCGGCGGGCGTCGCGCATCCGGCCAGCGGAATCTTCCCGCTATGCGAACGCGAGCGGCCGGATCTCGTCGCAGGCTATCTCACCGCCGAGGCGACCGCCGCGAACTACGGATTCGTGAACCGCGCCCTGCTCGCGGAGCTCGTGCGCTGGCGCCTGCGCGAGGTCTTCGGCGAGATCGAGGCGCCGCTCGTCTACGACATCCCCACAACATCACGCTGCGCGAGGGCCCGTATCACGTCGCGCGCAAGGGCGCATGCCCCGCGCACGCCGGTCAGCCCGTCATCATCCCGGGATCGATGGGCGCGCCGTCGTACCTGCTCGTCGGGCTCGGAAATGCGCGCACGCTGTCGTCCGCGTCGCACGGCGCGGGACGCGCGGTCTCGCGTTTCTCGCTTTCGCGCGCCGGCGCGAAGCTCGACGAGGCTGCGCTCGGCCTGCAGGGCGTCGAATGCATCGCCTTGCGCGAGGAGCGCCGCATCGAGGAAGCACCCGCTGCCTACAAGCCGATCCAGCCCGTGATCGATCGTCAGGTCGAAGCCGGCCTCGTGCGCGTCGTGGCTCGGATGCGGCCGCTCCTGACGTTCAAGGCCTGAACGCCGCGCGCGGCGCGTTCAGCGTTTGACGATGAGGACCAGGCTGGGGCTGTTCTCGTCGCCGTTCCTGACGATCGGCTTGCCGGCGGAACCATCACTTCGGTCAGGCGTCAGCCGGCTTCTTTCGGCACATCACGCAGTCGAGCTCGATCACGCGCAGATGATCCATTTCACGGGCGACCGGAAACATGCCCGTCAGCTCGAAGCCGAGGCGGTCGAGCTCACCGAGCGCCTCCGGCAGCGTCGGCATACCCGCGTAGGTCGCGCGCGCCGCGAGCTCGGTCTGCAGCCCGCGGATGGCGTCCAGGCGCCGGCCTCCGCCCCGCAGAACCTGCAGATCGAAGCCCTGCGTATCCATCTTGAGAAACAGCTTCGTCGCCGGCTGAGCGGCGAGGATCCCGTCGACGACCGTCTCGAGCCGGCGCATCGGCACCTTGTCGACGCGCACGACCCGCGTGCTGTCGCCAAAACGCCCGTTCGCGTTCTCGACCGGCTTGAGGAACGAGTTGAACACGCTGCCGCCGTAGATGTTCATCTCCATCACGCCCTCCTCCGCGCCGAGGGCGACGTTCTCGCCGTGCCAGCGCGGGTCCGCGGCGCGCGCCCGGCTCAGCGTCGCGAACGAAGTCCGCACCGGCTCGAACGAGATGATCCGTCCGCCGTAGCCGAGGTCGCGCAGAAACGCGGCGAACTCACCCTCGTGGGCGCCCACGTCGAGCACGCAGTCGATCTCCAGCTCGCGCAAAACGGTCTTGAGGTGGTAGGCGAGGGAGTCGACGGGCGGATATCGGCT
>DATMZL010000749.1:0-3852 GCA_035607075.1 Polyangia bacterium | reverse complement strand
GGCCCGTTTGCAGCCAAACGCGTCCCACCCTGTCGCTGGTGACGATGAGGATCTGACCGGCGCGCCGCTCGAGGTCGAGGAACGTCAGCAGGGTCGCGAGGCCGAACTGCTCCAGCCGGCCGCGCAACCCCGCGTCGTTTCCGGAAGTCGCTGATAAATCCCGAGGGCGTGCATGTGCCATGAGGGACAGTTGACCCCCGTCCGCTGCGGACCGCAAAAAAATGCATGGCGGGATTTTGCTAGGCTAGGCGTCGTAATGAAGAAGACGGAGCCGAAGGCGCAGCCGCGGCTCGACACGGTCGCGCCGCCCCGTAACTTCACCCTTTCACTGGAGAACCGGCTGCGCGCGTACGCGATGGGCGTACCCGGGTACATGCGCCGCCGCCGCCGCATCGAGGACCTGGAGGCGCGCCTGCTCGGCCTGATCGTGGAGGCCGCGGCGCCGCGCGAAGTGGCGACGTCGCGCGAGTTCACGGCGGAGCTCGCGCAGCTCAACGATCTGATCGCCCGCCACAATCGTTACTACCCGATCGAGGCGAACCTTCCGATCGACGTGCGGACCGGCCGCCTCCTCGAACGCGGCGCGCCCTGGCGACCGCTGGCGGTCGTGACGGTCGCCAACCTCCTCGAGCGCGCGGGCGCGACGGGCGTCTAACGCACGCGCCGTTCGAAGCGCAAATCGGGAATGTTCGGGATAGGCCACTCGTCGCGACGCAGCGGGACCAGCGTCGCGTGAATCTTGCGGATCGCTCCTGGTTCGATCTCGACGTCCTGCCGCCAGGTCTTGAAGCGCTCGTCCCTGAGCTCCAGCACGTGACGTCCGGGCGCGATCCGGCTGGCGCAAAAAACTGATCGCGCCTGCGCGCCGGAACTCTCGCGTATCGGTTCGCCGTCGAGCCACGTCAGGATTCCGGGAGGATCGCTCGTCAGCTCGAAGCCGGTGTCGGGCGACGGCTCGAGCGTCACGTTCAGCGCGGTCGTGCTCCCAGGAGCAACTTCGATGTTTCGATCGTCGCGCGTGTATCCATCGCGCTTGATCGACAGCGTGTAGGGACCGGGGTGCTCCGTCAGCGCCATCGACCCGACGCCCATCTCGACGTTGTCGATGAGGATCACGGCGTCGGCGGGCAGGACGTTCAGGTCGATGCGCCCCGGTCGCGACGTCCAGGTGTTCCCGATCCACCACGTGACCGTGGCGGTCGCCGACAGGATCAGGACGGCGGCTTCCCAGCGCGGCATCCGGCGAAGGTCTTCGAACACGCGCACGGCTTCATTCTACGCCTAAGATGCGCGGCAGGAGGTGCGACGTGCGAGCACGGCGAAGCCTGGTGGCGCTGACGTTCTGTGTCGTGGCGGTCCTCGCGTGGCGGCGGGCGGAAGGGGCGCCGGCGCCGACCTGGCGCCTGCTGGATCCGCCGGCCGATGGTTCGATCGTCGGCGCCGACACGACCGGGTTCTGGACCCAGCGCGGCGCGCACTACCGGCCGGACGGCAAGCGCGATCTCCAGTTGAAGCTGCCCGACGTCCTGCGCGACACGATTCACGTGGCGACGTCGGGGCCGGCGGGGCCGGTCGTCGTCGGGACATTCGAGGAGGAGAACGGAACCGACGGCGCGCGCGTGTCGGCGTTCGATCGCAGCGGCCGCGAGATCTGGAACGTCATGCTGGGCGGTGACTACGACAAAAGCGGCAACGTCGCGAACGCGATCATGGGCGTGCATGGCCTGTTCGTCGATCCGAACGGCGACGTCGTCCTCGCGGGCGACTTCACGGGATGCGTCCGGTTCGCCGGCAAGGGCAAGGGCAAGGGCACGTGTATCAACGTGAAGGCGGCCGAACGATTCGACAATGGAATCTGCGATCCTTGCAGGCAGTTCTTCGTAGCCGTCTACGACGCGCACGGAAAGTTGCGCACGGTGTTCGCGCCGCCCGGATACCCGGCGGCTTTCTTCGCGGCGGCGGCCGATGGTCGAATCGCGCTCGCGGGCGGCTGGGAATCCAGCCTCGACCTCGATCCCGATCCCGCGCGCGCGGCCGTCGTGAAGCAGCTGGGCAATCCGAGGCCGGGCGCCGGGGACCTCCAGGCGTTCTGGTCGATCTTCGACCGCGGAAACGGGATGCGCTGGCTGGGCGGGCAAGCAGTGCTGGTCCGGCACGGGTCGACCTACCCGAAGGGCGGCGTCGCATTCGACACGGACGGCACGCTGATGACGCTGGTGATCGCCAGGCCCGGCTCGAAGACGAAGACGTGCACGCTGACGGACGGGACGACGTCGACGACGGCCCCCGTCGAGAGCCCACATACGATTCTGATCGCGGCCGAGCGGAGAGGCGAAGGACCGGCCGCCGCACGCCGTACGACGGAAACGCGCCGGATGACCGACAACGATCCCGAGCCGCGCCTGTTCGCGTCGCCGACGGGCGGCATCTTCGCCTATGGCGCGCTGGAAGCGCCCGCCGGCGCGGTGCTGGTCGAGGCGCCCTCGCCGAACCAGCACGAGACAGCGATCGTCGGCCTGTACGGGCCGGGCAAGGGGATCGGCGTTCGACTGTCCGGCGAGATCTTCGTCCCGACGGCGGCGCTCGCGCACGAAGGCCGCGTCTGCTTCGCGTTCGGGGTCAGGGGTGCACACAAGCTCGAGAACGGTGCGGCCGGAGCGATCTCGTTCGGCCGACCGCAGGCCGGCACCAACGTCATCGGCTGCTTTCAGCCGTGAGTCAGCGCGCGCCATAGAGCGCGGTGATCTGGTCGCGGGTCAGGGCGCGGCGGTAGACGCGGAAGTCGTCGACGAGGCCGGAGTAGTACGGGTCGGCGGCGAACTGCGACTTGCCGATGAAGTTGTTGGTGGTGGCGCCCAGATCGGCGGCGTGCAACGTCATCGCCGCGTTCGTCCCGACTGAAACGCCGTCGACGTAGATCTCGCCCGCGTAGGGCGATCCGTCGGGGAGCACGACGACAAGGTGGTGCCACGCCGCGAGCGAGAGCGTGACGTTGCTGATGATCTCCTGCTGAACGGTGCCGTTGCGGATGATGAAGCGAACGACGTTCGATGCGTTGTGCGTGGTGAGCGCGAGGTTGGTCGTCGTGCTGCTGCCGATGTCGAACACGCGCTGCCACTGCTGGGCGGTGTTCACGTAGACCCACGTCGAGATCGTGAGCGCGCGCGGGGCCAGATCGTTCAGGCTGGGCACGACGACGTAGCCACCGTTCGTCGCGTTGCTGGTCGTCAGGGCGACCGCGTGCGTGCCGACCTGGTGCGTGGTCGAGAACGCGATCGTCCCGGTGCCGGTCGTCGCGAGCATCCCGTTGTGCGGCGCGCCGGACGCCGTCGATGAATCGAGCGCGACGGTACCGCTGCTTTCGTCGAACTTGTACCAGAGAACGAGATCGACCTCGGGCGCGCCGCCGGTGCCGCCACCGCCCGTCGCGCCCCCCGAGCCCGCGCCGCCGCCAGCGATGCCGCCAGCGCCACCCGCGCCACCGCGGCCCGCCGCACCGGTGCCTCCAGCCGAGCCGCCGGTGCCGCCCCGACCACCGCTGCTCCCGGCGCTGCCGCCGGTCCCGCCACGCCCGGCCGCTCCGCCACGCCCGCCTTCGCCACCGACAGATCCGGCCATGCCCGAACCGCCGCCAGTCGTGCCGCCCGCACCGCTGCCGCCACCGCGGCCGCCGACACCGCCCGAATCGCCGCCGCTCGCGCCGCCGGCCAGTCCACCGCCGCCGCCGTTCCCGCCGCGTGCTCCGTCGCCTGCGTCGCCGCCGCGGCCATCACGTCCGCCGCCCCCCGCGCCTTGCGGACCGATACTTCCGGCGTTTCCGCCCGCGCCGTTCCCGCCGACGCTGCCCGCTCC
>DATMZL010001518.1:0-2002 GCA_035607075.1 Polyangia bacterium | reverse complement strand
CTCGGTTTCGGTCAGACGGCGATAGCGCTTCGTCTCGGCGTCGAACTGATAGACCTCCTGATTCAGCGCGAGCTTCACTGTCCCTTCGCCGGCCTTGCTGACGCCGAGATCGCGGCTGCGGCCCACGAACAACAACCCCTTGCCGAGATCGGCGGCGTACGCGGTACGCACGCTCGCTTCCTGCGCCTTGATCCGGTCCCATTCCTGTCCGGCGCGCAGCGGCGCGAACTCCTTGGGCTTGTCGAGGCGGCCCGCGTAGGCGACGTATTCGCGCGCGAGCAGCTCCTTCCAGAGGTTGGGCACGTCGGCGGCGTGACCGGCCAGCACCGCCGCTTTCACCTCCTGCATCCGCGCGGGCGCGTAATCGGGCGCGGCGGTCACCACGGCGGCGAACGCGGTGCGCGCCTCGTCGTACTTCTTCGCCTGCATCGCCTTGTAGCCGGCCTTCAACGACTTCGCGGCGTCGCCGTTCAGACGCACGAACGGGTCCTCCATCCCGACGATCGGCGGCGGTCCTGCGTCGATCTTCGCCTTCGCCGCCACCGGCGCCGCACTCTCGGTCGGAGGCGGCGCCTGCTTCTTGTTACATCCCACGTTCGTCGCCGCCAGCGCGACACACGAGAACAACGCGAGCCATTCGGTTTTCGCCATGGCGACCTGCTTAACGCGCACGCCTACCGCGTTCAAGAGCGCTGGCGCACGAATCGATATTCGAGCCCTGCGACGTTCTTTATGTAGATCGTAGAGCGATCGGAATCTTCACAGCGACGCGCGCGCGATCTCCGTCAGCTCGTCGTCGGTGAGCGCGATCGGGTTGCCTTTCATGCTGCTCGCGGCGCGCGACTTCGCGACGAGCTCCGGGATCCGATCGACGGTGAGGCCGTAGCGCGCGAGGCCGGGGATCTCGAGCGCGCGGCACAGCGACGCGACCCAGTCGATGCCGTCATCGATCGACGCGCCGTCGCGCCCGGTCAGCATCGTCGCCAGCTCACGAAAGCGCGCGTGTGCGGGACCATCCGGCGATCGCGCCGCGACCGCGCGCGCGTTCACGCGCAGGACCGCGGGCAGCAGCGCCGCGCACACCGCGCCGTGCGGCGCCGAGAACATCCCGCCGAGCGGCGCTGCGAAACCGTGCACCGCCCCGAGCCCGGCGTTGGCGAGGCAGAGGCCGCCGAGCACGCTGGCCTGCGCCAGCGCCTGTCGATCGACAGGATCGATCAATTGACCGGCGCGGGCGGCGGCGTGCGCGCGCGGCAGCGCCGCGGCGGAGCGACGAATTCCCTCGCGCGCGAGCGGGTCGGTGGCGGGCGTGGCGCGGATCGAAAGGAACGGCTCGATCACCTGCGACAGCGCGTCGACACCGCTGGACGCGAGCACGGCGGGCGGCAGGCCGGCGAGCAGATCGGGATCGACGATCGCCGCGCGCGCCAGCATCAGAGGGCTGCGCAGGCTCGCCTTCACGCCGTGCTCGGGCGACGCGAGCACGGCGTTCTTCGTCACCTCGGATCCGGTGCCCGCCGTCGTCGGGATGGCGACGAACGGCAGCGACGGCCGCGTCAGCGCCTTACCGCGGCCGACGACCTCCAGGTAGTCGAGCGGGTCGCCTCCGTTCGCGACCAGCGCCGCGATCGCCTTCGCGGCGTCCAGCGCGCTGCCGCCGCCGAACCCGATCACGAGATCGCATCCCGCCGCCAGCGCGGCCGCGGTGCCCGCGCGCGCGGTGTCGACCGTCGGCTCGCCGTCGACGGCGAAGCGCGTCCAGCGGACGCCCGCGTCGGCCAGCAGCGCGCCGGCGCGCGCGGTGCGGTTGGATTGGCCGGTGACCAGCAGCGCGTGCGTCCCGAGATCCCGCGCGATCGTTCCCAGACGTTCCAGCGCGCCGGCGCCGGTCTCGATGCGCGCGGGCGCCTCCAGTCCGGACGCGAGGCCGGCGGCCATGGCTACCAGCCGGATCGCGTGGACGTAGCCGGGCTTTGCCCGGCGGAGTCCATCGCGGGGGGGC
>DATMZL010001030.1:0-2488 GCA_035607075.1 Polyangia bacterium | reverse complement strand
GTCTATTCGGAGAAAATAACGATCGCCGGCCCGGTGGCCGCCGAGAGCCACTTCGGCGCGCTGGTGCGCGCGCTTGCCGTCGCCGGCGTGCCGACCGCGACGTTCTGGCTGGACCCGACCGCGCCCGAGTCGCTGCTCGCGCGCGAGCTCCTCTCGGTGACGGACCGCCTGATCTTCGACACGACCGCCTGCATCCGCCCGCAGCAGCTTTTCGACGTCGAGCGCCTGGCCGTCGCGGCCCAGCCGTTGCCGGTCGCCGATCTCGGGTGGCTGAGGCTGGGCGCCCTGCGCGCGCAGTTCGCGAGCATGTTCGACCCGCCGGTGGGCGGCGCGCCGCTCGTGCAGGCGGCGCGCGTGACGATCCATCACCGCGCCGGCAGCGACGCAGGCGCGTTGCTGCTGCTGTCGTGGATCGGGGTGATGCTGGGGTGGCGTCCGCTCCGCTCGGCGCAGACGTCCGACGGCGGCCTGCGCTTCGACTTCGCGCGCGCCGGCCAGCCGGTCGCCGGTCACCTGGTTCCCGCCGACGGCGCGTGCGGGCGCAGCGGCATGCTCGGCATCGAGGTCCTGACCCACGCCGGCGATCGCCACGCGATCCGCCGGACCGCGCTGGACCAGGCGCTTGTGCAGACGCCCGGTGTGCCGCCGAAACCGGTGAAGCTGGATTCGCCGTCCGACGCTGAGCTGGCCGTCGCTGCGCTGGGCGCGCGCGGGCGCGATCCGCTGTTCGCGCGCTGCCTCAGCTACGCGCGCCAGCTCTGGTCGCTCGAGCCCGAAACCGCCGGCAGTCGTCGCTGACCGCTGTCGCCGACTCCCTGTGGATAAGCGCCCACGGCGACCGCGACGGTGACGAATCATCGAAAAAATTTCTCGGCGCGCTCACGCGCAGGGCGTCATCGCGTGCGTTTTTCAGCTGTTTTCCCGGGGAAATTCGTAGACGCTATTTTTCTCGGTCGATACAATCATTCCGCGATCGCTGTAGGGAAACGGCGGACTCGCTCCTCTATGGCCCTCGGGGGTGTGAATGCGTCTCGGCCTGTTCCGTAACCCGCTTCTCCTTATTTGCGTGCTGGGCGGTTTGACGTCGGTCGCGGGGTGCGGCGGCGGCGGCGAGCAGCGAAAGGTCGACGCGGGCACGGACATCCGCGCCGACGTCGCGCAAGGCGACGGCGCGCCCACCGACGCGCCGGCGACCGACACCCCGGTCGATCGTCCCGGCGACATGGGCATTGAGGCGCCCGGGAAACCGATCGCGGCGTCGTGCGCGATGGGCGCCGAGTGCGCGAGCGGGTTCTGCGCCGACGGCGTCTGCTGCAACACCGCGTGCACCGGAACGTGCGTGACGTGCGCGGGCGAGGGAACGGTCGGCACGTGCGTCAACGCGCAGCTCGGAACCGATCCGCGCGATCAGTGCCCGGTCGAGGCGGCGTCGACCTGCGGCTCGACCGGCATGTGCGACGGCACCGGCGCCTGCGACAAGTATCCCGCCGGCACTGTCTGCCAGGAGATGGCCTGCACCGGCTCGACGCTGACGTCCGCGTTCCGCTGCGACGGATTGGGCAAGTGCGAGACGACCGCCGGCCAGTCGTGCACGCCCTTCAACTGCGGGAAGGACAGCCGCTGCCTGACGATCTGCGCCAGCGACGCCGACTGCCTCGCGCCCAACAGCTGCATCAACGGCAGCTGCGGCAAGAAGCCGATCGGCGCGCCCTGCGGCGGCGCCGCCGAGTGCAACTCGAACTTCTGCGAGCAAGGCGTCTGCTGCGGCGGCGCCTGCACCGGAACCTGCCGGTCGTGCAACGTCCCGAGCAGCGTCGGCACGTGCACCAACGTCCCCGACGGCTCGGACCCGCTGGGCCAGTGCGCCGATCAGGGCGCGATGACCTGCGGCAGCGATGGAATGTGCGACGGCAAGGCGGCGTGCCGCCTGTACGCCTCGGGCACGCAGTGCCTCGCGCCCACCTGCACCGGCGTGACCGCCACGCTGCCCGGCCGCTGCGACGGCAGCGGGATGTGCGTTCGCGGGATGCAGAAAGCGTGTGATCCGTACGCGTGCGGCACCACCGGCACGTGCAAGACGGCGTGCGCGACGAACGCCGACTGCTCGAACGGCAACGTCTGCAACGGGACGATCTGCGGCAAGAAGGTCAACGGCGCCGACTGCGCCGCCGGCGCCGAGTGTGAGTCCGGGGCGTGCCAGCAGGGCGTCTGCTGCGCCGGGCCGTGCATCGGCATCTGTATGTCGTGCGGGCTGACCGGCAGCCGCGGTGTCTGCACGGCGATCGCCGCCAGCACCGATCCGCTGAACCAGTGCGCCGACTCGGGCGCCGACGGCTGCGGCACCGACGGCTCGTGCAACGGCGCGGGCGCGTGCCGCCTGTATCCGCCCGGGCTCGCGTGCGGCATGCAGTCGTGCACCGGATCGACGCTGACGCTGGCCGGGCGCTGCGACGGCGCCGGCACCTGCACGGCGGGCGCTTCGCAGTCG
>DATMZL010001517.1:0-2550 GCA_035607075.1 Polyangia bacterium | reverse complement strand
CTCGACCTGCGTCGACGGCGGCAACAAGTCGGCCGGAATCAGCTGCGGCACGAACATGGTCTGCAACGGTTCGGGCACCTGCGTCGCCTGCACGGCGGGCGGCGCGTGCACCGGCAACCCGAGCGTTTGCAAGAACGGCGTCTACTCGTGCTCGACGGGCGCGATGACCTGCGCGGACGGCAGCAACAAGATGGGCGGCACCAGCTGCGGCACCAACCAGGTCTGCGACGGCAACGGCAACTGCGGCAACTGCACGGCGGGCCAGAGCTGCACGAACCCGCCCAATCCTTGCTACACGGGCGTCACCAGCTGCAGCACCGGCACGATGGTCTGCAACAACAACACGCTGAAGGCGCCAGGCACCGCCTGCGGGCCGAACATGGTCTGCAACACCGCGGGAACTTGCATCAGCTGCACGGCCGGCGTGTCCTGCACGGGCAATCCCGGCGGGGCGTGCAAGGTCGGTATCACTTCGTGCAGCACGGGCGCGCAGACCTGCATCGACAGCGGCAACGCGCCTGACAACACCGGGTGTAACGACGGCGACAACTGCTCGTACGGCGACGTGTGCAAGAACGGGGTGTGCTTCGGGGTCAAGTACAGCTGCTTCCCCGGGCAGTGTGAGAGCACGTCGGACTGTGACGGCGCGGGAGGCTGCAGGACCACCAACCTGCCCAACGGGCAGGGATGCGGCTACCCCGATGACTGCAGCTGCTGCTCGTGCGGCTCGACGGGAACCTGCCAGAGCGGCGTCTGCCACTACCGAACCTGCTGCAACACGACGGCGTGCTGCTGCCTGGCCGCCTTCGACTCCGAAGATCCGACCGCCCAGATCATCTGTCAGCCGCTTTAGGCCCGCGTCACGCGGACCCAAGAATCTGGGTTGACTCAGCGTTGCGCTGGCCCGAAGGTTGGTGACGGGAAGGGGGCATGATGAAGACGAAGACGCGCTGGTTCCTGGCGCTTCCCCTGATCGCCGCCGCGTGCGGCGGTTCGTCGTCACCGTCTACGCCGGCTCCGACCGAGCTGCGCTCCAACAAGGTCCGCGTCACGGCGCCGGCGGTCAGCGACGCCGACGCCGCGACGTTCGCGTACGACAACCTCGCCTTCGCGGTCCACATGCACCTCATGCTGCGGATGGCCCAGACGAACAACTTCGTCTTTTCGCAGACCAGCATCTCGACGGCGCTCGCGATGGTGTACGCCGGAGCCGGGACGACGACGGCGACCGGAATGGCGACCGCGGTGCACTTCCTGCTGCCGGCCGAGCGCCTGCACCCGGCGTTCAACGCGCTGGATCTCGCGCTGAACACGCCGGCGCCGGGAGGCTCCGCCGCGTTCCGGCTCGCGCTCGCGAACTCGCTCTGGTTGCAGGACGGCTTCGCGGTGCTGCCCAGCTACCTCGATATGCTCGCGGAGAACTACGGCGCGGGCGTGTTCGTCGAGGACTTCGTCACGAACGCCGAGGACGCTCGCCATGAGATCAACGGCTGGGTCTCCAATCGCACCGAGGCGCAGATCCCGGAGCTGTTCCCCGAGGGATCGTTCGACGCGGCGACCCGCCTGGTGCTGACCAACGCGGTCTTTTTCCACGGCGACTGGAAGGCGCCGTTCCGGCACGACGCCACCGCGCCCGCGACCTTCCACGCGCTCGCGGGCGACGTCAGCGTCCCGATGATGCACGGCGAGCGCAACGCCGCGCTCTGGACCAGCACCGGCTGGACAGCCGCGGCGCTGGACTACGTCGGCGACACGACGTCGATGATCCTCGTGGTTCCCGACGCGGGGACGTTCGAGACGTTCGAAGCGGCGCTGAGCGCGGAGGTCCTGAGCACGATCCTCGCGGGAGCACAACCGAGCGGCGGCACGGACCTGATCATGCCCAAGCTCAAGTTCGAGACCGGCGTCGCCCTGACAGACATCCTCAGCGCGCTGGGTATGCGCGAAGCGTTCAGCGACACGGCGGACTTCTCAGGCATCGACGGCGCGCGCGATCTCTCGCTTCAGTCGGTCATCCACAAGGCGGTCATCGCCGTCGACGAGAAGGGCACGACGGCCGCGGCAGCGACGGGGGCCGTGGTGGGCACGACGTCGGTGCCACCGACGCTGGTCGTCGATCGCCCGTTCCTGTTCTTCATCCGCCACAACCCGACCGGCGCGATCCTCTTCCAGGGCCGCGTCGTCGACCCATCGAAGTAGGGTCGCCCCGTTCAGGGCAGGCGCGGGTGCGGGAGCTGGGCGCGTTCGAGGTAGGTGGGCGCGTGGCCGATGCGGGCCGGGTGCGGGCGCGTCGCGTGGACGTGCCAGGCGGCCCAGGTCGCCAGGCCGATGCCGCCGAGGAACGCCGCCGCGGTGCCGACCGCCCACGGCAGCAGCACCTGCCCCAACGTCTCGCCCGCGACGATCAGCGTCCCGTCGACCAGCTCCGGCTCGCGCTCGACGGTGCGGAACGGACCGGCGTCATGACGGGGATCGAACAGCGTCCCCGACGCCTCGACCTCGTCGCCGAGGTGAATCGCGATCTCCTCGACGGACAGTACGCCCGGAAAC
>DATMZL010000969.1:0-4448 GCA_035607075.1 Polyangia bacterium | reverse complement strand
CTAGTACATGCCGCGACGACGAGCGGCGCCGCGACAGTGAGCCAGGTTGTTCGAAACGTACTCATGGTCTGCCTCAGTCTTAGCAATCGACGTTCAGCGAGAGAGCGCTGCGGACTCGATTATCGGTTTCGTCGTACTCAGCGAGCTGATTGTTCGCATCAATCTTCCAATGGATGAAGTAGGTTCCGTTCGGCAGGCCGGTAGGAATCGTGAGTTGATTCAATTTGTCGGTTAGCGATGTCCCCGCCGACAAGTTGAGCGTGGCATTGTACACCTCGTTGCCGCCGGTCGCTTCTGGGTCCGTTGCGAGGTAGATGCTGAACCCGATGCCGTTCGCATGGACAGTTCCATTGTTAACGACCGTGTAGTTGATCGGGCTTGAGATCGTCGAACCCCGACATATGTGAAACACCTGCTGCGCGTTGGTCACTTGTATCTGACCACCGAAATTAGAGGACCAAAGTTGTGCGGAAGCGAAGACGTTCGTTCGCGATGGACTCCCGTAAAGCGCGCGTACGCCGTTCGCGTCGTCGGCGTATGGCGGCTGCGTCGTTATCCCAGTTCCTCCGCCGACGAGCGCAGGGCCCAGAATTGGGATTCCCGATTTCATTTGATCGAGCCCTTCGAAGTGGCCCAACCCCTGAAAGTGCCCCATCTCGTGCACGATCACGGAGCGCCCAACCGGAAAGCCGGTGGCTTCGTTCACCGCACCGAGCCACATGAGGTTGTTGTTGTTCATCAGGATGTCGCACTCGAGATACAGAATGGAAGTCCGACGGCACTGGGTCAGCCCGAGTGACCCGTCTGGAAGCTGGGACGGCGGGAGGAACGCCATTTCATTGACGCCGTCACCGAAATGGGTTGCGCATTGCCGATTCTCGAGAACGAGCGAGCTCAAAATGTTCACGCCCGTGAGGAGCCATTGATTCCGAGCCCGGCTGGCCGCGCTCGCTTGGTCGCTGGTTGTGCAGGCATTGTCCAACTTGATCGTTTGGCCGCCGGGCCATTTCACCGGGAACCCGTTGAACGTGTAGAAGGGGGTCCACGCGACTGCGTGTTGCGACAGGCAAGCGACGGCGAGCATGGTGGCCGTCACTACTAAGGCCACGCGTTTCCAACTGACCATGATTGGCCGCTTCATCAGGGTCTCCCCGAGATTGTGCGCCAATCAGGGCCGAGCGGCGTCGGCGTTGGCGAAACCGCTGCGCCCAGAGGAGCCCCCGCAGCCCGGGCCTTTTCGAGGGCGACCTGCACGAATGAATCGGCATCCAGCGACGCGGCGATGTCCGGCGCTGAGTCGCTGACGGGACGCCTGAATAGCGGTGCCAGGGGATTTACCGCACCGTCCACGTCTACGACACGGGTTCCGCCGTAGGAAATTCCGTCGATGCTGAAGGATTGCACCGGAAAGCCCGTCGGCCCCACGACCACGCGCTTACCTGCTAGATCCTCGATCCGGAAGTACAGCAGCGTCGAGACGGGCGTCCAGAACCAAGAGCGCGAGG
Organism: Polyangia bacterium; assembly: GCA_035607075.1. Classification (GTDB taxonomy): domain Bacteria; phylum Myxococcota_A; class Polyangia; order Fen-1088; family Fen-1088; genus JADGRB01. The sequence goes on along the minus strand of DATMZL010000969.1, from coordinate 2,943 downwards.
TCAGGCAAAGGATGTAGCGCGAGCCCGGTGTCAGAACCGAGACCGAGCAAGAGCGAACCGACGATGATCTCGACGTTGCCTGGATGATCGATGTCGGCGATGCTCTCGCGGTTGATGCGGTAGATCTGTCCGTTGCGCGCCCGCACGTAAAGCGCGGCGGCATCCGAGTTGGCGATCTCCGCTTCGTTGTCGGGTCCGTCGGTGCGTACGATGGTGGCGGTCGACGAGCAGCCGCCCAAGCAGACGAGCGCAATGACCGCGACCAGCCGCCGGAGCACGGCTCGATCTGTATCACTATCAGAGCTTGAACGCCTGCGGCAGCAGCGCGTCGAGCGTCAGCGTCGTGGCGCCGCCGGCGGGCGAGGCGAGCACCACCTCGGTCGTCGGCGCGCCGAGCTCGGCGAGAACCTGCCGGCAGGCGCCGCAGGGGCTGGCGCCGTTGCGCGTGATCACGGCGACCGCGCGGATCCGCTTCGCGCCGGCGGCGACGGCGGCGGCGACGGCGTTGCGCTCGGCGCAGACGGTGAGGCCGAACGACGCGTTCTCGACGTTGCAGCCGACGTGGATGCGGCCGCGCTCGTCGAGCACGGCGGCGCCGACGCGGTACCTCGAATAGGGCGCGTGCGCGCGGAGGCGAACGGCGCGCGCCGCGCCGAGGAGCCGCTTTCGCTTCGCCGCCGTGATCACGTCGGCAGCGCGGTCACGACGGCGGCGATCAGCTTGCCCAGCGCGTCCGCGCCGGCGTTGGCGGCGCGCGTGACGTCCTCGTGGCGCAGCGGACCCGAATTGACGCCCGCGGCCGGGTTGGCGACCAGCGATAGCCCCAGCACGGCCAGGCCGGCGTGGCGCGCGGCGATCACCTCGTGCACCGTCGACATTCCGACCAACCCGGCGCCCAGCGTCCGGAGCAGGCGCACCTCGGCGGGCGTCTCGTAGGCCGGGCCGGCCATGCCCGCGTAGATCGCCTCACGCAGCGGGCGGCCGATCGCCGCCGGCGCGGCGACGCCGGCGATCGCGCGCAGCGCCGGGTCGTACGCGTCGGACATGTCGACGAAGCGCGGGCCCAGCCGTTCGTCGTTGGGCCCCGACAGCGGCGACAGGCCGGTCAGGTTGATGTGGTCGGAGATCGCGACGATGTCGCCCGCCGCCAGCGTCGGGTCGACGCCGCCGGACGCGTTGGTGACGATCAGCGTCCGCACGCCCAGCGCGGCGACGACGCGCACGCCGAAGCCGATCTCGCAGGGCGGATAGCCCTCGTAGCCGTGCACGCGCCCGCACAGCAAGAGGGCGGTCTTGTCGGCGATCGTCCCCGCGACGAGGCGGCCGGGGTGGCCGGCGACGGTTGTCTCGGGAAACCCGGGCAGCGACGCGTAGGGCACGCTGCGCGCGCCTTCCAGGCGGTCGGTGACGCCGCCCAGCCCCGACCCGAGGATGACAGCGACGTCGGCGCTGTCGAGGGCCAGTTGCTCGGCGGCGGCGTGCGCGGCGCCCTGCACGCGATCGAAGAACGAAGCATCCAGCTTCACGTGCGCACCTCCGCGACGGCGTCGAGGAAGGTCGTCACGGCGTGCAGGAAGGCGCCCGGCGCCTCTACGTGCGACAGATGACCGGCGTCGGCGATCGGGACGAAGCGCGCGCCCGCGATGGCGGCGGCGATCTGCTGCATCTCCGCGGCGGGCGTCACCTGATCCTCGGTACCGCACACGACCAGCGTCGGGCAGGCGATCGCGCCCAGCTCGGCGGAGCGGTCGGGGCGATCGCGCAGCGCCTCGATGCCGGCGCGCAGGCTGGCGGCGCGGGTCTCGGCGCGCGAGCGCACGTGCGCGGCCAGCGCGGGCGGCGCGTGCGGTGAGAGCAGGCGGGGCAGGGAGGCCGCGAGGTACGCGGCGGGGCTGGCGTCCACGGCGGCCAGCGCGGCGGCGCGTGCGGCACGGGTCTCGGCGCTGTCGGCGGCGGCGCGCGTGTCGGCCAGGACCAGCGCCGACAGCCGTTCGGGGTGTCGGGCGGCGAAGGCGAGCGCCGCGTAGCCGCCCATCGACATGCCCAGCACGCTGGCGCGCGGGATCTCCAGGCGATCGAGCAGCGCGGCGACGTCGTCGGCGATGTCGGTGATCGCGAACGACTGACCGGCGACGGGCGTGCTGCCGAAACCGCGCGCGTCGACAGCGATCACGCGGCGGTGTGCCGCCAGCGCGTCGGCCAGGCCCGCCCACGCGGTCCGCGTGAGCGGAAACGGGTGCAGCAGCACCGTCACCGGACCGCTGCCGCGATCGTCGAAGCCGATCGGTGTCGCCCCCGAGCTCGCCATGGGATGGACGTTAGCCTAGAGCTCATCTCGAAAATAGCCACACCCCCTCGCTTCGCTCGGGAGTGGCTAGTGCCGCCGCGAAGGAAAACCAGGCGCGTGTCAGGGGCGCTGCTTCTGTTCGCGCTCCGCGAGCAGCTTGTCGGCGGTGACGAAGCGCGGCTCGATGTCGACGGGGACCTTGGTCAGGCGCGCGATGGCGGCCTTCACCTCGGGCCGGACGGCGCCGCGGGTGCGCAGCATCTCGGCCGCCTTCGCGGCGTCGCCGGCGGCCTGGACGTTCATGAGCTCCGCGGTCAGGTCGCGCGCCACCTGCTTGGCCTTCGCCGGATCGACGGAGAACGTCCCGTCCTTGGCAACCACGACGGCGCCCGCGTCGAGCATGGCGTTGAGCTGCAGCGCCATCCCGACCGCATGCGCGTCGCCGCCGAACCGCAAGGTGCGGAACGCCGACGCCAGAAACGTCACGTACACGGACCGTTCCATCGCGCGGTCGAGCACGCCCTTGTCGATCAGGTACTGCAAGGCGAACAGGCCGGAGATGTCCGCCTTCGCTTCCTCGAGCGCGCCGTAGCTCTGTTGCAGCGCCGCCCGGACCGTCGTGGACTTGCCGCCGGCGCCCGTCGTCGTGTGCGGCC
>DATMZL010000690.1:0-3462 GCA_035607075.1 Polyangia bacterium | reverse complement strand
GCAGGACTACAAAGAAGATCGGCAGGGGACGATCGGCGCGTACACGTACTCGGTGCAGGGCAATATCCTCACGAGCAAGGCGGTCCTCGATCAGGCAGAGACGGCGTTCCGGAGCAGCGGCTGCGATCTTGCGGACAAGATGATGCTGGCGCTGGAGGCCGGCGCGATGAACGGTGAAGGTGACAGCCGCTGCACGCCGCGCGGGATCCCGTCGGACGCGGCCAGCATCGAGGTCGATCCGACCGGCGCGGCCGCCGGCTCGTACCTGAAGCTGGCCGTCGCCGGAACAGGCAGCACGAGCGCCGTCGTCCAGCTGCGCACGATGTTCGACGCCTGGCGCGCGACGCACGCGTGCCCGGGCGGCGCGGGCGGAACGACGGGCGGCGGTGGAGCAACGGGCGGCGGCGGCGCGACCGGGACCGGCGGCGCGACCATGGCGCCGTCCGGCAAGGACGCGGGTTGCGGCTGCGCCGTCGGCGCGCCCCGCCCTGCCGCCGTCTCGGCGTTCATTCTCGCGCTGGCGATCGCGTTCGTCCGCCGGCGACGGTAAGCGTTCAAACTTGAACACCTCGGTCCGATCCCCTCGCCCCGCGAAGGGGGAGAGGGGTCCGCCGCGCGAAGCTACCGCTGGCACAAAGACGACGGGTACAACGTCGTGTACACCGGCGTCGGACTCGGCTACGCGTTCTGATCCGCGCGCGCTGGGGCTACGCGCGACCGCGGCTCTTGCCGGCGACGATGCCGCCCGCGATCAGGTGCGCCAGGCGCAGCGCCTCGGGCAGGTTGCCGTGCAACGTCGTGGCCGCGAGCAGGTCGCGCGCTTCGCCGATCGACAGGCCCGCGCGCTGGACGAAGACGCCGCGCACCGGCTCCATCGGCCCCGCATGCTCGATCAGCCGCCACTTCGCGGCGCCGCCCGGCAGCCGCGCGAGCGCGTCGCGGATCAGCGACAGGCGCGGCGCGCGCCGCGCCACCACCAGCACCGGGCGCGCGAGTGCCGCGGCCAGCGCGTGGATGTCGACGACGTTGAAGCCCCCGAACGCGATGCCGTTCAGCAACACGGCGCGCACGTGACCGTCGAACTGCGACCCGCGCACGAGCGCGGCCACCGCCTCCGTCGCGTTCCGCCCGTCCTTCGTGATCCGCCCCGAGACCACGCCGTCCAGACGCGTGCGCGCGCACACCGCGCCCACCAGCAGCACGCGCGCGCCGCGCCGCCCGCGGTCAAACGGCCCGTCGTCGAACCCGACGACGTTCGTGAGCCGTCGCCCGCCTGCTGTCTCGGCCACGTCAGGGTTTCCGGTCGACGATCTCGAAGTCGAACGCCGTCTTCGGGAACGGCTCGTTTGCCAGCGTGAAGTGCCACCACTCCTGCGCGTAGGGAACGAAGCCGTGCTTCTCCATTGCCAGCTTGAGGAGCAAGCGGTTGCGGCTCGCCTCCGCCGAGACGCTGTCGCTCGTGGCGTGCGAGCGCTCGTCGAAGCAGTCGAACGTCGTCCCCATGTTCAGGCTGCTGTCGGGCGAATTCTGTCCATAAAGCGATCGGCAGTCTTCCGGGGCCGGCGGCGGCCGCAGCGGCGCCGCCGGAATCAGCGTCAGATCGACGGTGCTGCCGCGGCTGTGACCCGAACGCTCGGCGATGTAGCCGCGCCTGAACAGCGCCACGACCGGATGATGGCGCGGGTTCGTCGCCGGCCCGGGCGCGCGCGCCCAGGCGACAAAGTCGTCGACGGCGCGCTGCGGGCGGTAACAGTCGTAGACCTTCAGACCGAGACCGAACGACGCGACGTCACGCTGGACCGCGGCCAGCGCGCGCGCCGCCTCGTTCGTCAGCAGGCAGCGATCCGCGCGATAGCCGCGTACGGGCCGGCCGACGAAGTTGTCAGCGCTCGCGTAGCGCATGTCGACCGCGATCTTCGGCGCGACGTCGGCGAGATCGACGAAGCCCGCCGGCAACGTTCCAGCCACGGCGGCGGTTCCCGGCGCGGCATCTGCCGTCGCGATCTTCGCGACGGCCACGACCAGAAGCGGTGCAGCCCAGCGTCCCGCCATCACGTCCGCAGCATAGGTCAGGGACCCAGGTTACGCCCAGCCACCGGACCTGCGATTGCGACGTGACCCGTGACGCACAGCCGGTGGAGATCGACGATCAGCGTATTGACCCAGTGGTAGACGATGCCCTCGCCGCCGTCGTCGCCAGCGACGGAGATCGCGATGACGTCGCTGTCCGGGCGCGAGAACGCGAGCGCGACCTCGCCCAGCTCGAGCCCGCGCTCGCGCACGCCCAACGGAATCTCGCGGCCGTCCGGGCACCGAACCGTCATGTCCCCGAAGTTCTCGTACGACGCGTCGCCCTCGTGTACGCGCCAGTCGTAGCGGACACGCGCACCGTCCACCCGCATCCAATTTCCCGGCACCAACCGCGTGCCATTTATCGAATGGCCAGGAACGAACCTGCGCGCCGCCAGCCAGCGATCGATTTCCTCCTTCGACAGGGGGAGCGTCTGCACCGAGGGCTGACCGTCGGCGATGCCGATGACGTCTACGACCTGCCGACGGTGCCTGGTGGCCCGGTCCTCGTACCCGACGCACGCGTACGCGCGCAGCGACTCCCCGTACGCGAAACAGAGGGGCCGTGGGACGACGTTCGCTGACGCCGGCTGCCAGTCGTACTCCAGCGGCATGCCGGCCGTGGCGGGCGCCGCGGCGATCGCGACGCACAGTAAGGCGCGAACCAGCACGGCACGCGAGTGTAGCTCGACCACGACTCGTGTCGGACGTCCGGATACGGCCTGAGTCGCGCAGAGCACACGCGCGGTGTGAATAGCCATCACCCTCGTGGCGTCCGCGTGCGCGCTGTCACCGCGAGAATCAGGAATCGCCCCAGCGGTCGAACCCGCAGTTCATGCGCATCTCGTAACGCGCGCGTCGCTTCGATCACGGCGTCGACCGGATGGCGCGTGAATTGCGAGCGCAGCGACGGCCGAAAGGAAATAACCCACCATGAAGCTGGACCGCATCGCCTCGTTGTCGCCCTCACTCGCCGCTGCTTGCTGCGCTTTCATCGGACTCGCCGGTTGTGTGATCCCCGATCAGCACTGCGACAGACATCCCGATGATCCGAACTGCTCGTATGTGATCGACACCTACCGCAACCACGGCGGCCGCAGCGGCTCCGGATCCAGTTCCGGCCAGGCCGGTTGCGCGGGCGACCAGGGCACGGGCGCCGGCGGCCACGCCGGCAGCGGCGGCGGCTACGGCGGCAGCATCGGCGGATCCATCGGGCCGGGCGGGTCGATCGGAACGGGCACGGCGGGCGCGGGCGGAGGCGGCGCGGCGGGCAAGGGCGACAGTGGCGCCGCGGGCACCTCGGGCGCCGCTGGAGTCACCGGCGTCGTTGGCACCACGGGTCTCGCCGGTAAGGGCGGTAGTGGAGACAGCACCGGCAACGCGGGCACCACG
>DATMZL010000120.1:0-2124 GCA_035607075.1 Polyangia bacterium | reverse complement strand
CCTTCGACCAGAACGGGCGGCGGAGAGCCGGTCGGCGCCAGGTACGCGTGCACCAGCTCGTGGAGGTCCATCGCGTGCGGCGACTCCACCATGCTGTTGACTGTGCAGGCGGGAAAGTCCCTGCAGTCGCTGTGCTGCTCGAGATCGGTCGCGTCGACCATTTTCTCGTAGGTGACCTTCGCGCGCGGCGCCCAGTCGAACCCCAGATATCCTTGCAGCAGCGCGAAGTGCTCCTCGAGCGGCCCCAGAATGTCCGGACAGATCTGCAAGTCCGAGGCGCGCGTCAGGTAGCGGAAGTGCGCCGACTCCCAACGACGATCGGCCGGAAGATCAGAATTGCCGCAGGCCGCGAGCAGCAACGCCGCGGCGGCGACCACGCCGATCGCCCGCGCAGGGATCGTCCGGCCCACCGGGCCAGTATATCGTGGCGCGCTCAGGCTCAGACGTAGGGTCCGTCCTTTTCGGGACAATCGCAGACAGCCGCCATGTACAGGTGGATCTCGAAAGTGAGCTGACTCATCTCGTGAGCCGCGCGCCACGATCCAGCCGTCATCGTGCGCAGCCCACGCCACAAATACTCATCTGAAGGGCGTCCGTCGCCAAAGGTCTTTCTGAACTTCTGAACCATACGTGCGAGCTTCCTTGCCTTGTCTCGACCGCCGCTCGAACGAGGCAGGAGCATTTCAAACGCGAGCACATCTTGGACCAGGGCAAGAAACGCGCGCACCTGCGTCCGCGAATAGGGTTTCGATTGCTCACGAGCATCATGAAAACGGCGAAGGTTGTTGCATGCCTTCGCCAGGTCCTTGAAGTGCTTCCTCTTGAACAGCGAGAAGTCGAAGGGCGTGTCCATCACGGATCGGCGTATCATGGGTCGGGATGCAACTCTCGCTCGTCGGCGAGCCGTCCTGGTTGGAGTCGTCGGACGTCAGTGGACCGAGCGGGTTCTCTTCGACGCGGGAGACGACCTACACGGCTCTTTGCACGGCGACGTTGCGCGTGGAGGGCCGTTGCCTGCAATGCGCAGCCGAGGTCGAAGGCGAGGTCGTCACCGAAGGCCGGGGCTCGTGGTCGCGGGACCCGGACAGTCTGATCGACCTCGCTCGCGCGATCGTCGATGACGAGGCCCCTCTGCTAAAGGCGAAGGCCGCCGCGCGGCAGGAGGCCCTCGACCGCGCGGAGCGGGCGCTGGAGGTCGCCCGTTGTCCCGTCTGCCGCCGCCGCGACCCGGCGCGCGAGCGGCAGGCCGCCTGGTGGATAGGGCTGGGATGCGCCGCCATCGCGCTCCCCTCGGTGGTGCTCCTCGCACTCCAGCGCGTCGCGTGGTCCGAGGCGCGCGCGACATCGGCGGTCGCGATCGCGATCGTGGCGAGCGGCGCCGGCATCGCGACGGTCTGGGGACAGGTGGCGCGGCTGAAACGCGCCGACACGATCCGGCTCACGCCGCGGCCGTCGCGCGTCGCCGGGCCGTAGACCACCCGTCGTCGTCGTCATCATCATCGCCGCCGGCGACGGCGTAACGCGGCGGCGGCCAGCAACGTCACGACCGGGATTCCGGCCGCGCCCCATCCGGCGGGCGCGGACGCGCCGCCGGCGATCCCGCATCCCGAACGCGACGGGAGCACCTGGGGACTACCGCCGGTTCCTGCACCGGTGCTGCCCGCGACGCCCCCGCTCGTTCCACCCGTGCCCGTCGTTCCGGCTGTGCCGGTCGTTCCGCCGGCGCCGGTCGCGCCGCCCGCGCCCGGCGACAGTGGACACGCCAGCAGCTTCGCGGGCTGGCACTGTCCGCCGATACTGATCCCACTGAGCACGCCGATGCCGAGGTCCCAGGTGTCCGGAGAAGCGAGCGCCGTCTCCTCGGCCCGGATGGTGGCGGTCGCGACCATGTTCAGCGCGCCGAATCCGGCGCACTGGCTGGAAAAGGTGGCGATCGCACGCACGTCCTTCCATTGCATCCGGCACATCGTCTCGCTGCCGGCGGGACACACGAAGTACATGTAGCCGCACTGGGGAGCGGTGTAGCTCCCGTCCGCTTGGAGGAAGATGAAGGCGCCATGAATGACGACCGATGTCGCGGTGGCGTCGTCGGGCATCGTGTCGACGCGCGAGGCGGCGACGTAC
>DATMZL010000183.1:0-2618 GCA_035607075.1 Polyangia bacterium | reverse complement strand
AGAGGCTCTCGTACGAGAGCGGCAGAATCACGCGCAGCGCCGCGCTGACGCGGACCTTCGAGCGCTCGAACGTGTGCAGGTTGTCAGCCGACAGCCAGACCCACGGATCGTAAGGATAGAAGCGGCGCCCGTTCGGCGTGTCGGGCGTCGTGAACTCCTCCTCGGCGTAGAGGCGCGCGCGCAACGCGAGCTTGTACTTCGTGCCCAGCGAGTAGCTCGGCTTCACGAACAGCGCCATCGACGCGTACGGGTTGTGATAACCGCTCGCGTAGAACGAGCCCGATCCGATGTACGTCGACGCCTCCGCCGACGATCCTTCGAGCTTCTTCCAGTGCTCGGACGTCCCGCTTTCGGGTGTGCGTGCGATGTCCTGGACCGGACTTTCCGCCCACGCATACGTCTGCGCGACGAAAATCAATCCCACCGCGGCCAGATACGGGCGGGCCATGCGGGGCCGATATTACTCCAAAGCACACGACGCGCAGCGGCTTTCGCAACGACGAAAACCGGCTCACCCTTCGAAAAAACCCGATTTTCCAGCTTCCGGGACCGTCTGACGCGCCGGGGCTACGCAACGCAGGCGCAGAAACGTTACGCTCGATCGCGTCGGGCGCAGCGCGGCTCTGCCGCGCGTAGCCCATCGCGGGAGGTTCGGAACCCTTTGAGGGTTCCGAGCTTTATGGTCGGGTCAGCCGTTCGTAGATGTCCTGGCCGCCCACCACGCAGTCGGGATTGCTCTCGACGACCATTCCCGATCCGTCGTCGACCAGAACGTGGCCGTTGGCCGTCCCCACCAGCTTTGCGTGCGGGGCGCCGTTGGTGCCCTTATCCGCTTGCAGCGTGAAGCTCCACCCGGCTTGCGGTTTGACGAGGAACAGCGCCGACAACGACCCGCCCGTCGCGTCGGTGACGGTGAACGGAATGCCGCAGGCGGGAGCCTCTTTGGTGTAGGGATCCGGATCGGGCGGCACGGCGGCGTTGCCCTTGACGTTGTAGTTGAGCGGCGAGCAGTTGCCGGAGGTCTCGACGAGATCGGTCAGCACGCCGTGCTCGAAGGTCAGCGTCGGCCATACGAGAAAAAGCGGCTCAGCCGGAGCGGCCGGGACCAGGAAGGAGAACTGCGGATCCGCGCAGCTGATCGTGAACCCCGTCGACGGCGTGTTCGCGACCGGCGACACCTGGTACCAGCGTCCGATGAACGCGTCGGCCGCGCTGCCGGAGTCACCGCCGCATCCCGCCGCCAACCCGCCCGACAGCACCAGCGCCAGCGCCGCGGCCGTGGCCGCTCGTGAACGAGTTTGGCTTTGCATCGACGCCCTTCCTTTCGCGGTTGGCAGACTATCGCACATCGCTACATTAGTGGTCACTCGAACCCCGTCACCTTCACTTCGGTTTTGATCGACTGCGAAATGAAGCAGCCGTCGTGGGCCTTGTGGTGCAGCTCCGCTTCTTGTTCGTGGGTGGGACGCTTGTCACCCGCGTAGACGATCTTCGGGTTCAGCGTGACGACCGCGACCCAGGCGACGCCGCGTTCGTTCTTGGCCATGTCACCGACCGCCTCGTCCTCGTAGCTCTCGACCTGGAAGCCACCGAGCCGCGCCACGTGCAGGAACGTGAGCATGTGGCAGCTGGAGATCGCGGCGACGAAGGCCTCCTCGGGATCGACGTTGGCCGGGTTCGACCAGGGCGCCGGCACGACCGCCGGGGCGGCCGACGCGGGGACCGTCACGCCGCCGTCGAACGTCCAGCTGTGCTCGCGCGTGTACTTGCCCAGCCGGAAGTCCGGCGTGGTGCACTTCCATTCGATCTTCGCCTTGTGCTGCGCCATGGACCGTTTCCTTTCTATTGAATCGGGAACCTCAAAGGTTCCCGAACCCTCCCGCGACGGTACGCGCCGAGCAAAGCTCGGCGGCTCCCCACGCGCCTATTGAATCGGGAACCCTCAAAGGGTTCCCGAACCCTCCCGCGACGGTACGCGCCGAGCAAAGCTCGGCGGCTCCCCACGCGCCTATTTCGCGCCGGACAAGCAGCATTCGTTGGGCCGCGCCGGCGGGACGGCATTCTTCAGCCAGCAGCGCGCGTTCGGACCTTGCACGCCGGGACGCACGTAAGTGAAGGCGCGGCACTGCGGCTCTCGCCAGCAGGCGTCGCGGCACGACTCGGGCACCGGCGACGGCAGGTCGAAGCTGCGGTAATCGGAGCCGGGGCGATCGGTGTTCGGTTCCCACTGACTCGGCGGTGGCGGCGCCGGCGGCGTCCCCCGCCAGGCGGGCGGCGGCGGTGCGGGCGCGGGTGGTGGCGCCGCGGGCGGCGTCGTCGGTGTCCCCTGCCAGCCCGACGGTGGCGGCGGAGACGCGGGCGGCGCGGCCTCGGGCTGCGGCGCGCCCGGATACTTCATCCCCGACACGCAGCACGTCTGCGGAACCGGCGCGGGCACCGCGCTCTTCAACCAGCAGCGGGCGTTCGGCCCCTGGACGCCGGCGTTCACGTACGTGAACGCCATGCACTGCGGTTCGTCCATGCACGCCGACTGGCAGAGTCCAGGACTGGACGTCGGCAGATCGAAGCTGCGGTAGTCGGCGCCCGGGCGGTCCACGTTCCATTCGAGGTTGGTCGCG
>DATMZL010000193.1:0-6462 GCA_035607075.1 Polyangia bacterium | reverse complement strand
GGCGACCAGCGGCGGCGTGAGGCGATCGCGGAGCTCGAAACGCGCGTCGTCGCCGACGAGAGCCGGCGCGATCTCGTCAAGCGTCTGTTCGCTCAGTACATGCTGGCCGACGAAGTGACGGAGGCGGGCCGCGAGGCCGAGAGCTGGGTGCGCAAGGCCCCTCTCGATCCCGAGGCGCTGCGCGCGCGCGCCGACGTCGCCGCCCTGCGCGGCGATCGCGACGCCGCCATTCGGCTGCTGGGCAGCGTGGTGGACGTACGGCCCGACGACGCCAAGGTGCAGGCCCGCCTCGCGAGCCTCTGGCAGTGGGCGGGCCGGCCGGAGCTTGGCTGCCGCCACCTCCAGTCGGTCGCGGAGCAGCACCCGGGCGAACCCGCGAAGGTCGTCGACGCGGTTCGCTGTGCCCGCAGCGCCGGCCAGTACGCTCTCGCCGACGATCTGCTGGCCGCGGCCGATCCGAAGGCCGCCCGCACGATCCGCTCGCTGCTCGACAAGGCCGTGGCCAACTTCGTCGAGCTCCGCGGCGATCTGCGCGTCGAAGCGACCTGGAACCGCGACGCCGACCTCGACCTCGACCTCACGATCATCGACCCGGAGGGCCACCGGATCTCCTGGTTCGGCGGCCCCACGCGCGCAACGGTGTCGGCGCGCGACGTCGCCCGCCACGACGGCGAGTCGCTCGCGGTGCGCGGCGCGCGGCCGGGTGAATACGTCATCGAGATCGGGCGCGCTGGCGAAGCGTCGCCAGACGACGTCGTCAGCGGGGAGGTGACGCTCGCGGTGGTAGGGCAAAGAACGCGGTTACCGTTCGCGCTGCGCGGCCAGCATCAGCGGATCGCGCTGGCCCGCATCTCGCTGGAGCCGCAGCTCGTCCCGCTCGAGCCCGGGACGCCCGTGGTGCGCCGGTTGCCCCGTTAGCGTGGGGAAGCAGCCGCTCACACCGCTGGCGAGACCGCTCGGGCCACGAGTCTCCGCGCCCATCGCGCGAAGGGGCACCATGGCGACATGAGCACGCTCCCCGTCTGGCTGCGCGTCGCATCCCTGACGGCATCTTTCGCCGTCACGATCGCCGTCGTTCCGCGCGCGCTGTGCGGCCGCCCCGCGCAGCCGCTGTTCGAGGGCGAGCTGGCCGCGCAGGACGCGCTGGCCCGCGAGGTGGCGCGCGACGTCACCTCCACGCCGGGCCGACATTTCTACCGCAGCAGATCGTCGCGCTTCGACGGCCAGTCGGCGATCGCCATCTACCAGATGGCAATCATCGGGATGGGGCAGATCATCCGCGAGCACCCCGAACGGCGCGACGAATACCTGCCCGCGATTCGCGCCGCCGCCGCGAAGCTCACCGACCCTCGCACGCTGCCGACCGCGACGCGCGCCTGGGGACACAACGGCCTCACGACGATGCTGCCCGGCGAAGGTCACGCCTACCTCGGGTACATCAACCTGGCGCTCGGCATGCTGCGCGCCGTGGATCCGGAGACGCCGCACGCAGCGCTGCATGATCGGCTGACGGCCGCGCTCGCAGAGCGGCTCGATCGCTCGCCCACGGGACTCATCGAGACGTATCCGGGCGAGACCTGGCCGCCCGACGTGGCCGCGGTCGCCGGGTCGATCGGCATGCACGCGGCGGTGACGGGCGTCGATCGCCGCGCGCTGCTCCAGCGCTGGGCGCAACGATTCGAGGCCTGTGCGCTGCACACCTCCGGCTATCTCGTGCAGCGTGTGAAGAGCGGGACATGTAAACCGGTCGACGCGCCCCGCGGCTCCGGGACAGCGATCGCGTCGTATTTCCTTTCGTTCGCGGACGTGCCGCTGTCGCAGCGCCTCTTCGACGCGGTCCGCAGCGAAGGGCGTGTCTGCGCGCTGGGGTTCTGCGGCATCCGCGAGTACGCGCTCGGGTTCCACGGCAAAGGCGACGGGAACGCCGGCCCGATGCTGATGGGCGTGTCGGTGGGCGCGACGGGGTTCGCGCTCGGCGCCGCGCGCGCGCACGGCGACGCCGATCTCTACCGCGAGCTCTACCGCAGCGCCCACCTCGCGGGCGTCCCGACGGCCGCCCGCGGAAACACGAAGTTCGCTGCGGGCGGCGCGCTCGGCAACGCGCTGCTGCTCGCAATGCTGACCGCGAACCGCGTTTCCGACGCGGCGGACGGCGGCGAACTCAAATGAAACGACACGCCGCATGGCTCGCCGGTGCCGTCGCGGTGGCCGCGCTCGTGCACACGATCGCGGGCCACGCCCTCGCCGCCGTCGATCCGATCGCCGCGCTGCTCGAACGCCGCGGCGCGGGCGTCGTCGCGGCGGCGATCGGCGTCGCAGGCTCGCGCCTCTTCCTGCTGTTCGTGGCGCCGGGCTGGGCGCTGCACGTCGTCGTCGCGTCGGCGGTGCGGCGCGCGACGACCTACGGGCCGCCGAAGTAGCCGCCGATCGTCGACTGAAGCCCGAAGTCGGTGACCTTGGTGTAGTCCATCTGCTGGAACTTCGAGACCAGGTCCGTGCTCAGGAAGGGCCCGCCGCCGATGAAGAAGTGCGGCGCCGGCTGGAACAGCACGGGAACGAACGCCGACAGCGTGACCCTGTAACCGGAGGTGCCCATGATGCCGGTTCCGCTGTAGCTGTTGCTGGTGTGAAAATAGCCGATACCGGCGCGCGGCCAGAGCGACGCGACGGGCGAGAGCGGGACGTTGTAGCCGGCGCGCGGCGTGAGCCCGATCGTCGTGATGTCGCCCGCGTCATTCGACTCGAAGCCGATCAGCAACTGGCCACCGACCGAAAAGTTCTGCGCAACGAAGTAGTCGACGGCGGGGTTCAGGCTGACGGTCGTCTTGCTCATACTCTGGCCGCCGAGGCTCTCGCTGTGGCGCGCGGCGACCAGCTGCAGGTCGTCGCTGATGGTCATCTGTCCGACGACGCCGAACCCGCCGGAGGCCGCGGCCGCGGGCGGCGGCGCCGCTTCCGGCGGCGGCGCGTACCCGGGCGGCGGCGCGTACCCGGGCGGCGCACCTGGGGGCGGCGCCTCCGGGCCCTGCGCGGGCGGCGGCGCGCCCGGCGGCGGGTAATCTTGCGACGGCGAATAGTCGTCCTGCGCGAGCGCGCTGCCAGCGAGCGCTGCCCACACGACGAGCGCCAGAGCGGGCCTGAGCGTCTTCATCGCGTCCAGTTTCGGACACGAACGCCGGAACCGCCAGTTTCGGTTTTTTCGCGGGTTCGCGCCTACGACGGCGCGAAGGCGGCCGCGGCCTCTGCGTCCACCTCGCGGCGCAGCGCGCTCTCGGCCGCCGCGTCGAGGACCTTTTGCCCGGTGAGCCAGCTGCGGACGCGATCCAGCGGATCGGCTTTTCCGGTCAGTGCGGCCTCGATCAGCGTCGCGCCTTCGCCGCGCCGCGCGCGCTCCGCCGCCGCGCGGGCGGCGGCGAGCATCGCGAACAGGTCCCCGCCGTCGACGCGCACGCCCGCGATCCCGTAGGCGAGCGCCTTGACCGCGATCGTGTCCGAGACGGTCTCGACCGATGCCGCCCCGTCGTGCGCGCCGTTGATGCAGACGAAGATCGCGGGAACGCGGAACACGCCCGCGAAGTTCACGCCCGCGTGGAAGTCTTCCGCGCTGGTCACCTCGCGGTCGAGAAACGCCAGCGTGACCTGATTCGAGACGCCGGCTTTCGCCTGCAGCTTCATCGCCCACGCGATCCCGGTCGCGTGCGGCAGCTGGGTCGCGCGGTAAGGCGAGCCGGGGAGCACACCCAGCGCGCGCGGCGCCGGCTGACCCGCCGCCAGCGCCGCCACCGTGTGGCCGCGCCACAGCGCCGCGACGGCCTCGCGCCGGCCCGGGACGATGACGTCGTCCGCCGCCAGCGCGGCGACCGCGCCGACGATTGCTGCCTCGTGACCGCGCGGCCCCAGCAATCCGTCTGACGGGTCGCCTTCCGCGCCCGCCCGCGCCCGCTCGTCGAGCGCGCGGATGCGGAGCATGGTCCGGTAGCATTCGCGCAGCGCCTCGGGCGCCAGCGCCGGCACTGCTGCGGAATCGGCCTTGCCGTCGGGCGACAGGATCGTCGCGAGGCCGGTCGCGCGCCGGTAGTCGTCGTCACTCCACGCGTCGACGGACGGCGCGGCGACGTCGCCCATTCCGGCCCGGATCTTCGGCAACGCTGCCATGTCAGCCGTCGGGCTCAGGCCGCTTCCGGAAAGAGGGAAACCGGCGACTCCAGCGTCGCCTTGATCTCGGCGATGAACCGGGCCGCGTCGTAGCCGTCGACGACGCGGTGATCGACCGAGATCGAAAGGTTCATGAGGTCGCGGATAACGATGCTGTCGCCACGCACGGCCGGACGCTTCGCGATCTTGTGGACGCCGAGGATCGCCACCTCGGGGTGGTTGATGATCGGCGTCGCGAGCATGCCGCCCAGCGCGCCCAGGCTCGTGATCGTGAAGGTCGATCCCGACAGCTCCTCGCGCGCCGCCTTGCCCGCGCGCGTGAGCCCGGCCAGCCGTTCGATCTCGGCCGCCAGCTCGGTGATCGACAGGCGGTCCGCGTCGCGCACGACCGGGACGATCAACCCCACGTCGGTCGCCGTGGCGAGGCCGATGTGGCGGTGCGCGCGCTGGATGATCTCGCCCGCGGCGTCGTCGAGCGTCGAGTTCAGCTGCGGGAACTTCACCAGCGCCGCCGCCGTCGCCTTCACGATGAAGGGCAGGAACGAGAGCTTCCCGACGCTGCTCGTCTGCGACGCTTGCGCGGCGAGGCGCGCGTTGGCGCGCTCGCGCAGCGCGACGAGATCGGTGCAGTCGATCTCCTCGACGTAAGTGAAGTGCGCCGCGGTGTGCTTCGAAAACACCAGGTGCTCGGCGATCTTCCGCCGCACGCCCCGGAACGGGATGCGCGTATCGCCCTCGCCGACCTCCGTCGAACGCGCTGGTGCGGGCGATCCGCTGTGGGCGCGAACGTCGTCCGAAGTCACGCGTCCCGCCGGTCCCGTCCCGGTGACGTCGCGAATGTCGACGCCGGTGTCGCGCGCGAGCTTGCGCGTCGCGGGCGTCGCGAGCACACCGGCGTCGCGCGCGTTGACGCCGTTGTTGCGCGGCGCCTGCTCGCCCGTCGACGCCGACGGCGCGACTTCGACGCGCGTGGCAGCGGGCTGCGGCGCGGCCGCGCCGGGCGCGTCCGGCACCTCGATCGCGATCAGCACCTTGCCGACCGGACAGATCTGGCCCTCGGCGAACATCAGCTTGGCGACGCGCCCCGCCCGCGGCGTCGGAATCTCGACGGTCGCCTTGTCGGTCATGATCTCGACCATCGGCTGGTCTTCCTGCAGCTCGTCGCCCTCCTTGACGAGCCAGCGCACGACCTCGCCCTCGGCCACGCCTTCGCCGATATCGGGCAGACGAAACTCGTACAGCATCAGAACTTCACCACCCGCTCGACCGCGTCGAGGATGCGGTCGGCGTCCGGGAGGTACTCGTGCTCGAGCGTGTACGGGAACGGCGTATCGAAGCCCGTGACGCGGAGGATCGGCGCCTCGAGGTGCAGGATCGCTTTCTCCTGGATCGTCGCGGCCACCTCGGCGCCGAAGCCCGACGTCCGCGGCGCCTCGTGCACGATCACGACACGTCCGGTCTTCTTCACCGACGCGACCACGCGTTCCTGATCCCACGGGATCAGCGTCCGCAGATCGATCACTTCCAGGTCGTAGCCGCGCGCGGCGCCCTTCTCGGCGGCTTCGACAGCCGTCTGCACCATCGCGCCCCAGGCGATGACCGTCACCTGCTGGGCCGATCCACCGTTGCCACCGTTGCCACCGCTGCCACCGCGGTTGCTCTCGCGCACGACCTTCGCCTCGCCGAGCGGGATGGTGTACTCGCCCGCCGGAACGTCGAGCTTCGGTTTCCGGTAACGGAGCTTCGGCTCCAGGAAGATGACGGGGTCGTCATCCCGGATCGCGCTCGCGAGCAAACCCTTCGCGTCGACCGCATTCGACGGGCACACCACCTTCAGCCCCGGGATGTGCGTGAAGAAGGCCTCGGGCGATTGCGAATGGTAATGCCCGCCGCGGATCCCGCCGCCGACGGGCATGCGCACGACGACCGGCGCGGTGTACTCGCCGCCCGAGCGATAGCGAAACTTCGCCAGCTCGTTCACGATCTGATCGAAGGCCGGATAAACGTAGTCGCCGAACTGAATCTCGGGGACGGGGCGCATGCCGTACAGGGCCATCCCGATCGCGGTGCCGACGATGCCGGATTCAGCGAGCGGCGTGTCGATGCAACGATCGGCACCGAACTCCTCCTGCAGTCCTTCCGTCACCCGGAACACGCCGCCGAACCGACCGACGTCCTCGCCCAGCAGAACCACGCGCGGGTCGCGGCGCATTTCGATCCGCAGGGCGTCGGTCAGGGCCTGGGCGAGGGTCAACTCGGGCATGGGGGCGTCTCTCGGGGTGGCGGACTACCGTATTCCGCGCCCGC
>DATMZL010001343.1:0-2492 GCA_035607075.1 Polyangia bacterium | reverse complement strand
GCTTCGAGAAGGCGTATCAGCTGTCGGGCGATCCGGCGCTGCTGTTCAACCTGGCGCAGGCCCACCGGCAGGCCGGCCACGGCAACGAGGCGGTGCACTTCTACAAGACGTACCTGCGCGAGCAGCCCGACGGCCCGAACCGCGAGATCGCCACGAAGCAACTCAACGAGCTTCAGGCGCAGAACTGGCACGATCCGTTCGACACGCCCGAGTCCGGCGCGCGGGCGACGGCGCCTCCGCCTGCGGTCGCTCGACCCACGGCGCCGCCCCCGTCGTCGTCGGTTGTGGTCGTGCCGCCGCCCGGGCCGGCCGCGGCGTCGCCGGCGCCCGTTGCGCCTCCGCCCGCCGCTGCCTCGCCGGCCGTGGCGCCGTCGGCGTCGGACGCGCCCGTCGTCGTCGCGCCCCAACCGGCGCCGCCGCGCCGAACGCCGCTTCCGCGCGGGCTGCCGTTGGCGGGCGCGGTCGCGACCGTCGCGTTGATGAGCGCGGCGATCGTTTACGGCGTCTCCGCGTCGAGCCGCTACGACGAGCTCGCGTCGTCTTGCGGTCGGACGATGGCCGGCTGCGCACCGAGCGACATCAACCAGATCCGGTCACAGGACCGCACCGCGACGGTCCTCTGGATCGCGACCGGCGTCGTCGCAGCGGCGACTGGCGTGGCCGCGTTCGTCAACGCGCGCGAGGCGGGCGTCTCCGCGCTGTGGAGGTTCTAGTGGGACGCCGCGCGCTGGTTCTCGCGATCGTCCTGGGCGGCTGCACGCACGACTACGACGCGCTCAAGGGACCGTCGGGTAACGGCGGTTCCGGCGCGGGCGGCGGCATGGCGCGCGGCGGGAACAGCGGCACCGGTGACGGCGGCTCGGGCGGAAGCGTCGGTGGCGGCGGCGGCGGCGCCGCGGGCACGGGCGACGCGGGCCGCGGCGGCACCACCGGCACGGGAAACACGACGGGTGTCGCGGGCCGCGGTGGCACGACCGGCACGGGAAACACGATTGGCGGAGCCGGCACGACCGGGGCGGGCGGCATGGCCGGCAGCACCGCCTGCCCCAGCGGCGACGTGCAGTGTCCGGACGGCCTTTGCGTTCCGCGAAACGGCGGCGACAGCCTTCACTGCGGCGGTTGCAGTCCCTGTCCGGCGGGCGCTACCTGCAACGCCGGCACATGCACCTGCAGCGGCACGCAGATGCTCTGCAACAACGCCTGCGTCGACACGAGCGCCAACAACCAGCACTGCGGCGGCTGCAACCGGCCGTGCACCGGCATGTGCGTGAGCGGCACGTGCACCGCGATTTGCGGAAGCGCCTTCGCGGCCGACAGCACCGGATACGTCACGCTTCCGTCCGCGTCCGGCGCGTGTTGGCACGGCTACGCGTTCGCCGGCGGCGACACAGGCAGCACGATCGCGCCGACCAGCTTCTCGGCGTGCGGGACGCCCTGCATGTTGAAGATGACGGGCACGGTCGGGCCAGCTGTCGCGCCGAGCTATTCCGGCGTCGCGTTTCTCGGATTCAACATCGCGCAGAACGTGAACTCGACGTCGTCCATATCTGTCAGCCCGACGGGCACCGGCTTGACCGTTTCGTTCTCCGCAAGCACCGGCGGACTGCCCGTGCGCGTTCAGCTCAGCACCGCCGGCAGCACCTTCTGGTGCTACACGACCACGGGCGCGAGCCCGGTCAACGTCCCGTACGCCAGCTTCAACACCGCGTGCTGGGACAACAGCGGCACCGCGTATTCGAAGCAGCCGATCCAGAGCATCCAGCTGGTCGTGCCCGGCGGCGCGACCGCGACCTCGGGCGTCAACTTGACGCTCCTGAGCGTCAAAGAATATTAGGCGGCGGACACGTCGACGCGTTCGCTGCCCGCGACGGCGGCGGCGATCTCGGCGGCGACGTCCAGCTTCTCCTCGACGCGCTCGGCGTCCTGGGCGCGCGCGCGCGTCGCGGGATGCGTCGGCACGAACAGCGAGCAGCAGTCCTCGAAAGGAAGGATCGACGTCTCGTAGGTGCCGATGCGCCGCGCGAGGGCGGTGGTCTCGACCTTGTCGTACGTGACCAGCGGTCGCAGGACGACCCGCCGCGCCGCCGCCTCGATCGCGGTCATGTTTTCGATCGTCTGGCTGGCGACCTGGCCCAGATTCTCGCCCGTCACGAGCGCCGCCGCCTCCAGCTTGTCGGCGATAGCGTCGGCGATGCGCATCATCATGCGGCGGTAAAGCACGACGGCCAGCTCGGCGGGGCCAGTGTCGCGCAGGCGCTTCTGGACGGTCGTGAACGGCACGACTGTCACCGAGCGCAGCGCCTGCCAGCGCGCCAGCTGCTTGCCGAGCGCCAGCACCTTGTCGCGCGACTTCTCGCCCACGTACGGCGGCGAATGGAAGTAGACGGCGTCCAGCGCGAGCCCGCGCTTCGCCGCCAGCCAGCCCGCGACGGGCGAATCGATGCCGCCCGACAGCAGCAGCAGCGCGCGTCCGGACACGCCCACCGGCAGCC
>DATMZL010000959.1:0-2886 GCA_035607075.1 Polyangia bacterium | reverse complement strand
CCTTCGAGAGGCTGTAGGCCAGTTTCGCGTCGTCTGCGGTCCACGTACAACCCGGCGCAAGCACCGTCGATTCAGACGTCCCGAGGTTCCTCGCGAGCGTCAGCTGCACGCCGCTGGCGGCATCGCGACAAAACACATTCTCGGGGTCAGTGAGGGCCCCCGCGACGACGCGCGCGCTCGAAACACCGCAACCGTAGATGGTCCGCGCTTCGTCGTACGTCAGGAAGGTCGTGTATGCGCCAAAAGGAGGCGCTGGAACGACGAACACCATCGTCTGCACGGGGCCCAGCAGGTCGACTATCTCCGCTGGTTTCGGCTGCGGGACGTTCGAGCAGGTTTCGTAGAACACTTCCGAGATCGCGACGTCGGCCGCCTGGCCTGCTGCCAAGATGCACGATTTGGCGGTGATGTCGTCGCCGTCTTGCACGTAGTAGCGGCCGGGCAGGCCGCCGAAATCCGTGCGATCGATGAATGCCTTCAGTCCGCCGCACGACGTGCCGTTGACCGCACCGCCACCGGCAACCACGATGATCGTGGCGGGTGTTGCTTCAGCGGAGATCTTCACCGCGAACCGCTGCAGCACGGGCTCGAAGTCTTTCGCACCGATGACGACGATCGGGTTCGGCAGCGTGTTGCACGCCACCTGTGCGCGAGCCGGCGGCGACGCCAGTGCGCCCGCGGCCATCGCGAACAAGCCGGCAGCCAAGCGCATCACTCGATTCATCGGCGCCACTTCTAGACCAGCGGCTGCTTATCAGATCGGCCTTCTATTGTCCGTGACGAGATCGTTACCAACGTGTCGTCGCGGCGACACGGCAGCAACAGTTGAAGCCCGGCGCGGATTGGCGTTGACCCTCCAATCCTCGAACATCGATCGTGCGGCGCCCTCAGACGCTCGTCGATATGCGCCACACGATCTTTCCCGCTGCTGCGATCATCTTGTTGGCGTTGGCGGGCGCGCGCGCGGTCGGGCAGATCGATCCCTTGCCGCGTTCGTCGGGGCGTGAGCCCGCCGCCCCGGATCCGCGACGCTGGGACGAATCGCGCAAGCCATCCCCCGACGGCGCCGGCTCGCCTTCGCCCGACGGCGGCGTCCCGACAGGCGACGACGGCGTCCAGACAGGCGACGGCGGCCTCCCGACGGGCGACGGCGGCGCGCCCACCACCGACGCCGGCGACGCCGGTGGCGAAGGCGGTGTCGCTGCGCCGCCGCCCGAGCCGCTAGCCGCCAAGCCGCTCGAGCCCGGCGCCGATCGCCAGACGGGCATCCGCGGCCGCATCGTCGATCGCAAGACGGGCCTGCCGATGGCGAAGGCGCCCGTGCTGGCGAAGGGAGCCGACGAGAAGACGCGGACGGCGCTCACCGACGCGCAGGGAAATTTCCAGCTGTTCGTACCACCGGGCAGCTACACGGTGCGGTCGTATTTCAGCATGTACCACGGCGTGCGCATGGAGCGCGTGCCCGTCAAGCGCGGCAGCTTCGCGAGCATCCGCCTGGTGCTCGAACCGATCGACGTCACGCAGGACATCGCCGTCGTCGAGATCGAGATCCCTTACCGCGCCGACACGACGACGATCGCCGCGCAGGACCAGCTCCGCAAAGAAGCGCGCGGCATCGGCGAAGGCATGGGCGCGCAGCAGATGTCGCAGCAAGGCGCGGGCGACGCGGCCGCCGCCGCGCGCCGGGTCGTGGGCGTGACGATCGAGAGCAACCAGCTGGTCATCCGCGGCCTCGGCGGCCGTTACGTGCGCGTGTTCCTGAATGGGCTGCCGCTCCCCAACACGGATCCCGATTTTCCCAGCGTCGACCTCGATCTGTTTCCGACCAACGTCATCGACAACCTCAACATCCAGAAGGTCTTCCTTCCGGAGAGCCCGGCCGACTTCGCGGGCGGCATCCTCGACATCACCACGGTCAGCTTTCCGCGCAAGCTTCTGGTCAGCGCCAGCGTCGGCAGCTCGTACAACTCCGAGACGACGTTCAAGAACAACCTGACCTACCACGGCGGCAGCCGCGACTGGCTCGGCTTCGACGACGGAACGCGCGCGCTTGCTGAGCAGGTGAAGGGCCTCAAGCTCAAGGCCGCCACGATTCAAGGAGGTGGGCTCACGCCCGCGCAGCTGGAAGCGGCGGGAGAGAGCTTTCCGAACAACTGGAACCTCCACACGACGAACGGCCTCCCCCAGATGGGATTCAGCCTGACCGTCGGGAACTCGATCAACTTCACCAAGAAGCGTCGCTTCGGCTTTCTGGCGTCGGTCGTCTACGACTATGCGCTCGAACGCCTGGTCGGCGTCAGCCGGCCCAAGCCGAGCATCATGGCGGACGGCACGCTGCTCGCTGTCAACGACTACAACCTCGAATCGAGCACGGAGAGCGTCCAGCTCTCTGCCATCGGCACGGCGAGCCTCGACCTCGGCGTCGACCACTCGCTGACGGCGCTCACGCTGTTCAACCGCAGCATGGACGACCAGACCCGGTACCGACAGGGCATCAACGCCGATGCCAGCTCGACGCTGGACACGTACGAGAGCTGGCAACTGCGCTTCCTCGCGCGCACGATCTGGGTCAACCAGCTGCTCGGCGATCACCGCAACCTGGGCGGAACGCGGCTGCGCCTTCGCTGGAGCGCGTTCCACGCCCTCGGGCGCCGCGACGAGCCCGACCAGCGCGTCGTTCGGTACGGCGCTTTCGGCGGAATCGATCATCGCTGGCTTCCCACCGCCGACCGCCTGTGGAGCGATCTCACGCAGACCGACTTCGGCGCGACCGCGCAGCTCCGTTTTCCGTTGTGGGCGGAAGCCTGGGGAACGATCGGTGGCCGGGCGGGCGTCTCCGACCGTCAGTTCTCGAACCGGCGCTTCCTCTACCAGCAGGCCGGATCG
>DATMZL010000139.1:0-2420 GCA_035607075.1 Polyangia bacterium | reverse complement strand
CCGGCATCGTACTATCGGTGTTGGGGGTCCCGGCGGTGGTGCCGCTGGCGATCCTGGCCGGCCTGTGCGACGTCATCCCGGTGGTCGGCGTGATCCTGGCGACCGTGCCGGCCGTGTTGCTGGCGCTGACCGTGTCGCCGGCGATCGCGGGGATCGTGCTCGCCTGCTACGTGGGCTATCACGTGCTCGAGAGCTACTTCATCGTGCCGCGCATCTACGGCCAGAGCCTGCGGCTGTCGACGCTGGCGGTGCTGCTGGCGTTGCTGGCGGGGACGACGCTGCAGGGATTGATCGGCGCGGTGCTGGTACTGCCGCTGGTCGCGGCCTACCCGATCATCGAACGGATCTGGCTGGCGAGCTACCTCGCGCCCGAGGTCGTCAAGGATCACAGCGCCCTCGCCCGTTCCGACGGCGAGACGCACGAGGCGGTGGTCGAGGCGGTTCTTCAAGGGGAGAAGCACCCCTGGGAAGGCAAGACGCTGCGGGACGCGGCGCGCTGACGCGAGCACAAACCACACCCTCAGCCGCGCGTTTCGGGCCGATTCAGATTCGGATTCAGGTTGTGGTGATCTTACGATTGTGGGAGTTCGAGTCTCCCCGACGGCACAACAGATTTTCTAGAGCCCTCCGGCGGTTGCCGGGCCGCCGGGCCAGAGGGCGCCGAGCAGCTGGGCCAGCCGCGCGCCGGCCTTGGTGAGCTGCGTTCGCTTGATGACCGTCATCGAATCCATGTAGCCGGTCGGGAGCGTTGCGCTCCACGTCTTGTCTGTCTTCGGGCCGAACTTGACCTTGGTGAACGCTTTCTGAGCTTGCTTCTGCGTGTCGCTGGCCCAGGTCACCGGCCACTGCGCGACCTTCCCCTGCGTGGGCTTGACGGCCTTCGCGTCCTTCCGCCACTGCGTCCACTTCGCGATCACTTCGTGGGGCTTGAAATCGCCCGGCACGTCGTCCCAGGTCCCGTGAAGTTTCTTCTCTTTGGAATCGATGACGACCACGATCTGGTTGCCTCCGCGCGTCTCCGTCGCCCGGTCGACGTGACCGGCGACGGGATTCACGCGTTTGCCCTTGGCGTCGAGATATACGGCGCCGACGTGTAGCGGCTGGTGAATGTCGCCGACGTAGTGGACCAGCAGAAGCAGGGCTTCGCGCTTGCTCTTGATGTTGAAGGGCGTGGGCGCGGTGCCTCCTTGAAGGACCGCGATCGCCGCCTGGATCGCGCCGGTGACGTCGTCGTCGCGCGCGCCGACGTCGCTCCGATTGTAGCTGGTCTTCTGAACTGGGATGTCGGCGTAGTGGTACTGCTTGTGGCAGGTCTCCTCGTCCGGCTTCAGGTCGCAGTTCGTCGCGTTCCGCTTCACGAAATCGATCATGTCCGCCTCACCGGCGGCGGTCTCGAATGGAACGCACTCCGGAAAATGCGTGTCGTCCTTCTTGTACACGAACAGGGGAGGAGGCGACGACGGCGGAGCGCTGACCTGCTTTGCGCAGTCCGCCCAGACGGCGGCCTCGGCGAGGCTGGTCGTTCCCAGGATCTTGTGCACCTCGGCCGCCGCGTTCGTGCCGGCCAGCAGCTTGTCGGCGATCGTCGCGACGGTCTGATGCCCGTCCGGCCCCCAGGCGAGCGCGCGCCGCGGACCGGACACCCCGAGCCCGACGACGAGCAGGCCCGCCACCGTCCCATAGCCCCGCATGCGGCTGATCATCGGGGCCAGCCTTTCAGCGGCGCCAATTCCGGTCAAGCGCGCGCATGTTTACGCAACCCGGTCCGGCGGTCGCCGGAGCCGGTCGGTGGCGCGCTCCAGGCGCACCTGTTCGTAAGGCGCAGCTGCCTCCCGTAATCTCGCAGCGAACGTCTCCCGATCCACCGCACGCAACTTGGGCAAGTTCTCGTCGGTGATTCTCCAGGCGCGAACGTGATCGGTCAGGTGGACGTAGGCGTCGGCGGCCCGGAGAACGGGAAGTGCGTGATGGTGTTGTCGGGGTTGACCGTGATGTCCTTGGCGTAGAAAGCCCCTGTGTGCACCTTGGGAGAGGCCAGCGTCGCGAGCGTCACCGGCGCGGTCAAGGCCATCAGCGTGCCCGTGAAGGGGCCTTCAATCGGGATCGACGACGTGCCGAATACCCCCACGAAGACCTTGGGGCGCGCGGTCCCGGTCTTCTCGACGATCGACCCACGGAAGATGAATCCGGTCTTGATGTTGACCACGATCTGGCCGCTGCTCGACGTGCAGGAGATCTTCGCGTTGGGCTCGATGTCCAGGTTGTTGAAGAAGTAGGTTCCGGTACTGAGAAACAGCGTCGCGCCCGCATTCACGGTGACGTCTGCGAAAGCGCCCGGCGCGAGAGTGAGTGTGTCGTTGGGCGGAACGGTCTTGTTTCCCTGGTTCGTCCCCGGGAACGTCACACTGAGGGTGAGCTTG
>DATMZL010000542.1:0-4229 GCA_035607075.1 Polyangia bacterium | reverse complement strand
ACGGCGCCGTCGGACATGCCGTACGGCAGAATGAGATCGCGCCCGTTGAGCATCGAGCCGCAGAGTAGACGACGTCGGGACGTAGCCTCATGACGACCGAATCGCGCTCAGCGCGGCTCGAGCGTGGCGGGACCGAGACCGAGGAAGACATAAAAGCGATCGAGGTTGAGGAGAATGCCGCCGATCGCGGCCGCCGGGGCACCGAAGGTTTCGAGGTACTGGCGGTACGCGCTCACGGCGCCGTCACGGGCGGCCTTGTCCCCGAGCGGATCGGCGCCCGGCCGGGGGTTGCTGTCGAGATATTCGCAATAGCGGGCAACCTGGTAACGCACGCTCTGTCCGCTGTAGGTTGGGTCGCCTACCACGGGATGGGCCACCAACCAGCTCGCGAACGCGGACAGCGAGGCCGGGATGCTTATCCTCAGACCCATTTCGTCCGGTCCGCCGCCGCCCCGCTCACACCGATGACGAAGCTCTCGACCGCGGCCAGCTGACGCCTCGCGACGACCACCCGCAGAAGCAGAGCCACCAGCCCCGGGCTCACAAAGACGTCGTCCTCGGAGCTTTCAGGAAGCGCGCGCACGGCGTCGTCGAGATCCTCGCACGCGTCGTCCAGAGCTCTCCGCGCCGTCGCGGCCGTCACCACCTCGTCCTCACCGATCATTGGGTTACCTCCGGCAGGGCAGCGGCCTCTGCCCCTAGCCGCGCTTCGAGCTCACGGCGCGCCGCGCGAAACGCGTTGCGGATCGCCACGTAGACATCCTCGTGCGGAAGATTGGCGGGGTGATCCAGGCCCACGCGCACGGGTCCGGCGGGCATCACCAACTCCATGCGAACGCGATAGCGAGGTTCCGTGCGGCCCTGGTTGACGGCCTCGATCGCGACCTCGCCTCTGATCATGGGCGCCGTCAGAGCCCCCAGCCGCGCCAGCCAAGCCCGCACCTCGACCCGTGGCGGTTCGCTCGCCGGGAAGCCCTCGAAGATGATCTGACAGGGGCGCGGCGGGATGGGGACGACGCTCGCACCGGATCGCGGCGAGTCGAGAGCAAGGGTCGCAGCTCGAGCGTCGTCGATCGAGTCAGTCGGGTTTTCCATGGTGTCTCTCCTGCCTTCAGGCGGGGTCCACCAGGTTGTTAGACTGGCCAATCGTCAGATGGCCTACTCCGCAAGCGGCCTCCGGTCCCTTGTACCTACGCGAGTACCCGCTTCTTCGCAACCTTTGACGGATTGATTTCCCGCGCTGCACCGCAGCGCCTGATGCATAGTCCGTCGGTAACAGCGGCGCGTGGCGTGGTACGAATCAGCGGATGCAATCCACGCTGGACGCGCCTTCTACTGCACAAACGCCTTCGCCAGTTCCCTGGCGGTCGTACCTTCGAGCGACGACCCTCGCGTTCTGGGGGGTGCACGTCGCCGCCGTCGTCGGGGTGATCGCCTTCGGATTCTCCTGGTCGGGCGTCGGCCTGGCGCTGAGCGCGTACTTCGTGCGCATGTTCGTCGTCACCGCGGCATACCATCGCTACTTCTCGCACCGGACCTTCAAGACGTCGCGATGGTTCCAGCTCGCGCTCGCGCTGGGGGCGCAGAGCGCCGCGCAGAAAGGCGTCATCTGGTGGGCGGGTCATCACCGCTGGCACCACAAGCAGTCGGACGGAGAGCTGGACGTCCACTCCCCGGGCCGGCGCGGGTTCTGGTACTCGCACCTCGGCTGGATCCTGCGCCCTGACTGGCAAAAGACCGACGAGAAGGGCGTCCCGGACCTGATGAAGTATCCCGAGCTGCGCTTCTTGAACCGCCGGTCGATGGCGATGCTCCCCACCGTTGCGCTCGCGCTCGGCTTCTTTTTCATCGGTGGCGCCCACGCGCTGGTCTGGGGCTACTTCGTCTCGACGGTGCTGCTCTGGCACGGGTCGTTTTCGGTCAACTCGCTGGCGCACGTGTTCGGCAACCAGCGCTACGCCACCGGCGACACGTCGCGGAACAACTGGCTGCTCGCGTTGCTCACGACCGGCGAGGGGTGGCACAACAACCACCACCACTACCAGAGCTCGGTCCGGCAGGGGTTTCGCTGGTGGCAGGTCGACGTGACCTATTACCTGCTGCGCCTGCTCGCGTTGACGGGGCTCATCTGGGACCTGCGAGAGCCCCCGGCCCACGTCGTCGGCGCGGCCCGTCCCGAGGCGGCCGCCGCGGACGAGATTCAAGCCCGCGCCGCCTGACCGGCCCCGGCGCGTCCGCATCGCGCTCGTCGCGGTCCGCTGCCCCGCTCACACCGATGACGTCCGGTCGGCCTAGCTCTGAGCGCCGAGGATCGGATCCGGGGCGCCGTCGAGGTAGTTCGGAGCGTCGACCGGGCGCTGGGCCGCTTGCCTGGTCCGGTAGAACATCTTCTTGGCGGCGTTGAGTCGAACGAGGTTGTGAGCGAGATCGTGTTCGTCGTAGATGTGCGCCGGAAGGCAAAAGCCGTCACAAAACCCGCAATAAACGACGTTCCCGGGACCCCGGTCGGCCGCTTCCAGATAGTCGCCGTGCAGGTAGTGTCGCAGCGCGCTCATGCTCCAGGTCGTCGGAGGGACATCGGCGCTCCGGTAGGCGGCACGGGCAATACGTAGCACGAGTAACGGCAGGCGTCGGACCGAATGCGCGGCGGAGGCGCGCGACGATCCCGCGCATCGTCGTGGTCGCGTGTTGGGATGTGTCTGCCTACGTGGCCGCGTCGACGGACTCCAGCCCGCGGCGGCAGATCTCCTGGGCGACGTCGGTCCAGTAGCCGTGCCCCCAGTAGCGGAAACAGCTGGTCTGCGAGAGCAGAAGGTAGAACAGCGAGCGTCGATAGGCGGGCGTGTCGAAGGCGGCCTGGCCGGCGGTGTCCCAATGCGCGTGGAAGCGGGCGCTCAGCCGCAGCACGGGGTCCATCACGTCGGCGTACCCCGCCACCCAGCTGCGATCGTTGGTCCAGGACGCGCGGTCCAGGTTGAAGGACGGGTCACGGGCGTGGAGACGTCCGATGGCCTGGTCCGCGGCGCCAGGTCCGGGGGCATCGACCTCTTGCCAGATTTGGCACTGCCGCACCGGCTGGACGGCAGGGAGGTCGTGTTCGCCAATGCCCAGGGCGGCCACGGCCGCGAGATACTCGCTGCCGTTCATCGCGGCCACGCCGCCGGCTTGTCCGGCGCGACCGAGCTCTGCGAAGGCGTGCTCGTAGGCGCTCGGGAACTCGTTCATCATCACGCCCCCGTTCTCCCCATCGCCGATCTGGAGCGCGTACGGAGGGACTTCGCGGCCGGCGAGCTGCTGGCGGTCGAGCGAGCGGGCCTCGCCGAAGGGCTGCATCTGACCGACCAGCTTGGTGTCCGAACCCTGCGTCTTGACCAGCACCGTTATCGACGCCGACTCCCCCTCGGAATTCCGTGCCACCAGGCGATGGGGCAGGCGAGGCTGGCGGAGGGGCGTGCCGTCGGCGGCGTTCTCGATTGTGTGCTCCTGGACCATCAGCCACTGGTATCCGCAGCGGCGCAGCGCGCGCACGTAGGCGAAGCAGGCGTCGGGGTGGATGGGTAGCCCCATCTCGGGCGCCGAGAAACCACGCACCCGGGCGAGTGCGGAGAGCCCGAACAGCGCGCCGAAGTGATGACGCCAGGCCAGCATGTGCAGCTCGAGATCTGGCACCGGCGTGGACGGCGCGACCGCGTGCGACCAGAGCGTCCCCAGCCATTCAATCGCCTGCGCCAGCGGGGCCTCGGTCGTCCGGCGGAGGGCCGCAAGCACGTCGGTCTGACCCATTTCGGCCAGACCCCAGAGAAGGTTGCCCGAGTAGTCGAGCATCACCCGCGGGTGGAGGCCGCGCGCCAACAGCCCGCCGACGAGATCGGCGGTGCGCCCATAACAGCGCAGGAACGCGGGCGCGTTGTGATTGTCCCCCTCCCCCGGGTGCTCGAGCATCCGCTGGAGGTTCGAGATCAATGCCGCACGCGTCGGATCGCCGTCGGCCAAGACAGTGGGCTGGTGCATGTGAAGCGCGACGCCAAAGGCCGCACGCAGGCCCGCCGGCCCAACCCCGGCAGCAAAGGGCGAGGTCGCGGTGATCTCTGCGGTGGTGTCGGTGATCGGCGGAAGTTCCACGTCCCTCAGCCTAATTCTTGATTCGTCCCAACGCTCGTTCGTCAGTTCGGGTGGTTACTATCAAGGTTCATGATAATTTATCATTCGGCGTATGTGTTCTCGACTAA
>DATMZL010000146.1:0-5119 GCA_035607075.1 Polyangia bacterium | reverse complement strand
CGGTCGCCTGCTGATGTCGATCCGGTTCCTCTACATCGCGCGCCACCGCGCGGCGTTTCGCGACGAGGTGCTGTCCGAGCTGATGCCGCCGCTGGAGCCCAACGGGACCAGCTTGCTGTGGGAATCGCTGGGGCGAAAGTTCACCGGCCTCACCTACCAGGAGGCGGATCGGTTGTCGCAGGACAACAAGGAGTTCATCCGCACGCTGTTTCCGCAGGATCCGCTGTACGCGTCGCTGTTGCCCGCGCACGTGCAGGAGCTGATCGGGCAGGTGGGGCCCGAGACGAGGGCCGTCGAGAAGGTCCTGCGCGAGATCGGGTTCAGCTACGCACACCGCATCGATCCGTTCGACGGGGGACCGCATTTTCACGCGCGCACCGACGACATCAGCCTGGTCCGCGGCACGCGCGCGGCGCGGGTCGCCGATGCGCTCGCCGCGCCGGAGGCGTCCACGGTGCCGATCATCGTGGCGCGCGAACGATCCGGACCGCCGTATTTCGTGGCGATGCGCGCGGTCGTGCCGGAGCCAGGTCCTCCCGGGCCCGCGGGCGACGAGGCGACGCTGGCCCTCGCCGCTGACGTGCGCGATGCATTGCAGGTCGCGCCCGGCGACGAGATCGCGTACCTTCGTCTGCAATAAGACTGTAAGAAGACCAGATGTCGACCACGGTTTTCATCGTCGATGACGAGAAGAACATCCGCCGCACCGTCCGCATGGTGCTGGAGGGGGAGGGCTACGCGGTCGAGGAGGCGTCCAGCGGCGAGGAAGCGCTGGCGCGCATCGCCGAGATCAGCGCCGACGTGGTGTTGCTGGACGTTCAGCTGCCGGGAATGTCGGGGCTGGAGACGATCGAACGCATCGGCAAGCTCAAGAACCTCGAGTCGGCGCCCACGATCATCATGATCTCGGGCCACGCGACGCTGGCGGACGCGGTGCGCGCGACGAAGGCCGGCGCGTACGACCTGATCGAGAAGCCGCTCGATCGAGAGCGCTTGATGGTCGCCCTGCGCAACGCCGTCGAGCGGCGCGCGATGGAGCGCGAGGTCCAGGGCCTGCGCGCGATCGCCGACGAGCGCTTCGAGATGGTGGGCAAGAGTCCGCCGATGGGGGCGCTGTTCGCGCAGATCGCGAAGGTCGCGCCGACGCGCACGCGGGTTCTGATCACGGGCGAATCGGGCACGGGCAAGGAGCTGATCGCACGCGCGCTTCACCGGGCGAGCGCGCTCGCGGACAAACCGTTCGTGAAGGTCAACTGCGCCGCTATCCCGCCCGAGCTGATCGAGTCCGAGCTGTTCGGGCACGAGCGCGGCGCGTTCACCGGCGCGACGGCGCGCAAGCGCGGCTTGTTCGAGATCGCCGACGGCGGGACGATCTTCCTCGACGAGATCGGCGACATGATCGCCTCGGCGCAGGCCAAGGTGCTGCGCGTGCTGCAGTCGGGCGAGTTCTCGCGCGTCGGCGGCGAGCAGGCGCTGAAGGTGGATGTGCGTGTCGTCGCCGCCACCAACCGCGACCTGCAGGCGGCGGTCGCTGCCAACGCGTTCCGCGAGGACTTGTACTTCCGCCTGAACGTGGTGCCGCTGCGCGCGCCGCCTCTGCGTGACCGCGCCGAGGACGTCCCGCTGCTGTCACGGTCGTTCGTCGAGGTGGCCTGCCGCGAAAACGGCATGAAGGTGAAGCCGATCTCCGACGCGGCGCTGGCGATGCTCGCTGGCTACCCCTGGCCGGGGAACGTGCGCGAGCTGCGCAACGTCATCGAGAGGCTGGTCATTCTTTCGGAAGAGACCATCGACGTCGGCGACCTGCCGGAGGAGATCGTCGCCGAGGTGGCGCGCAGCAAGCGCGACGCGAGCGTCGCCGCCAGCGAGCTGCCCCGGGTGGAGTTGCCGGCGGAGGCGCGCGCGCTCCCCTTGCGCGAGTTCCGCGACCACATGGAGCGCGAGTACATCCGCATCAAGCTCGACGAGAACGGGTGGAACATCTCGCGGACGGCGACGCTGCTGGGAATCGAGCGCACCAACCTGCACAAGAAGATGCGCGCGCTCGGCCTTTCGCGCGACAGCCAGGGCCACGGGCCGGGCGCCGGGTAACCGCCGTGAACCGCACGCTGCTCACGGTCGCCGGGACGTTGGGGTTGACGGCCGTGATGCTCGGTGCGTTCGGGGCGCACGGCCTGCGCGAACGGCTGGGGACGTTGCTCGACGTCTATCGCACGGGCGTGCTGTACCACCTGGTGCACGCGATCGCCGCGCTG
Organism: Polyangia bacterium; assembly: GCA_035607075.1. Classification (GTDB taxonomy): domain Bacteria; phylum Myxococcota_A; class Polyangia; order Fen-1088; family Fen-1088; genus JADGRB01. The sequence continues at coordinate 2,864 of DATMZL010000146.1, read as the reverse complement.
GCGGTGGCGCTGGCGGCCGAACACCTGCGCCGGCCCCGGCTGATCGTCGGGCTGTTCGCGGCGGGCGTCGTGATCTTCTCGGGCACCCTCTACCTGCTGGCGATCACCGGCGCGACCTGGCTGGGCGCGGTGACACCGATCGGCGGCCTCCTGCTGATGGCCGGATGGGTCGCGCTGATCATCGAAAGCTTCAGACGCGGCGGATCGCGCGCCTGAAGCAACGCTATTTCAGGAATCGCCAGAGCAGCGCCGCGGTCCCGACCAGCATGCCGGTGACCACGGAGAGGCCGGTCACCAGCTTGCGGTGATCGTAGTGGCCGCGCGCCTGTTCGATGGCGGCGAGTTGGGCGCCGCGATCGCTGATCGTCTCGGTGAAGCGATCGATGTTCTGATAGCCGGTCAGCAGCGCGGCGTGCGGCGGACGGACATCGGCGGCGACCCGCCCGATCTGCGCGGTCAGGTCCGAGATCTCGCGCTCGGCGTCGCCGCGATCGCGCATCCGTCCCGCGATGCTGGCCGCCATCGCAGACGCCGCTTGCCGGCGACCGACGACGCTTTGGTCCAATTTCGACTTGGCCGTCGCCGCGGCGTCGCGGAGCTTCGCGGCCTTGGCGCGCAGGTCGGCGAGCTGCGCGTCCAGCCGTCCGAGGTTCTCTTCCAGCGAGCGCTGCTCGCCCGCCAGGCCTTCGGCGTCGTGCGCCAGCTGCGCCGAACGGGCGTCGCCCGTCACCGCCAGCGCCTCGCGCTCGAGCCGCGCGCGTTCGTCCTTCACGCGCGCCAGACGCGTCCCCGCGGCCCGACTATCCGCGGTGGCCGCACGCAGGATCTGCTCGGACTCGCGGCTCGCGTTGTCGGCCACCGTCCACTCGGCCTCGGCGGCCGCCTGCTGACCGGCCAGGCGCGTCGCCTCCGTCTGCTGCAGCGATTCCGACGTCGCGGCGTCGGCGGCGGCGGACTCGCGTTTCGCGTGCGCGCGCCCGATCGCTTCCAGCAGTCCGGTCAGCTCGGCGTGCTGGATTCCTTCGCGCAGCACGATCTGGCCCAGCTCGTTGAGCGCGCCCGCGAGCAGCGCTTCCGCGCCGGCGCGTTCCTCGGTCAAGCGCCGGCGGCGCTCACCCGCATCGAGCTTGCCGCGCAGGTAGACGTAGATGTACCCGACCGATTCGCCCAGCCACCGGACGCGCGATCGAGGTGTCGCTTCGAAGGCCGCCTCGGCCAATCCGGACCCGCCGGCGTACAGACCCGCAACCGTGGCCCGACCGGTCGTCGTCGCAGGGGCGGGCGTCGCGAGCATCGTCCTCGACAAACCCCCGACGTCGCCCGTCGTGCGCCGTAAGGCAAGCATCGCAGCGTCGGTCTTGGGCAGCCGGCGGCCACACTGCGAGCAAAACGCCAGATGGTCGGCGTTTTCGTGCGCGCAGTGGCGACAGGAGCGCATCGCGGTGGTTAGTTTACTTTATCCGTGGTACCGATCGCGTGGGTGTCCACATGAACGCCGCTGCCAAAACCAGTTGCCAGCTCATCGAAAAAACCCTCCGCAAGAGCCCTGCGTTCAAGAAGGTCGACGAAGGTCTCTACGTCGTCAAGCAGGGATCGTCCATCGTGATGATCAACGTGATCGCGTGGAATCCAGATCGGGCGGTCGTACGCTGTGTAGCCCAGCTGGTCAAGGGCGTGACGATGGAGGTCCCCCTCGCGCTGCAGCTGCTCGAGATGAACGCGCTGCTGCGCTTCGGGGCGTTCGCATACGTCCCAGCCGGGGACGTCATCATCTTCTCGCACACGTTGCTGGGCGGCGCGACCCTGGACGCCGAAGAGCTGAACACGACGATCCGGGACGTGGCGATCATCGCCGACGAGTACGACGATCGCATCGCGGCACGCTACGGCGGACAGACGATGCAGGAGCTGCTCGAAGAGAGCGTCATTGACCACTTCCGCACGGCCCACGGCCGGGACCACTTCAAGTCCTAGGCCGGGGCGCCCGAGATCGGGTAGAGGGTCCGAGATGACGGGCGCCAAGGCAAACATCCTGGAGGCGGTCGGCCGCACGCCGATCGTCAAGCTGCAGAAGCTCGCGCGGCACGTGCCCGCGGAGATCTTCGTCAAGTGCGAGTACTTGAACCCGGGCGGTTCGATGAAGGACCGGGTCGCGCGCAACATCGTGGAGGACGCCGAGCGCCGCGGCCTGCTCGCGCCGGGCGGCACGATCGTCGAGGCGACCAGCGGCAACACTGGCATGGGTCTGGCGCTGGTGGCGGCGCTGCGCGGCTACGCCTGTGTGTTCGTGATGCCCGACAAGATGTCGCAGGAAAAGGTCGCGGGGCTGCGCGCGTTCGGCGCGCGCGTCGTCATCTGCCCGACCGCTGTCGAGCCCGAGGACCCGCGCAGCTACTACCAGACCGCGAAGCGGATCGTGCAGGAGACGCCGGGCGCCTACTACGCGAACCAGTACCACAACCAGGCCAACCCGGAGGCGCACTACCTGTCCACGGCGCCCGAGATCTGGGAGCAGACCGCCGGCGAGGTCGACGTGTTCGTCGCCGGGATGGGGACGGGCGGCACGATCTCGGGCTGCGGCCGCTTCTTCAAGGAGAAGAAGCCCGGGTTCCGCCTGGTCGGCGTCGATCCGATCGGCTCGCTGTACTACGAGTTCGTGAAGACCGGCCGCATGACCCGGCCGTTTGCCTACTACGTCGAGGGGATCGGCGAGGACTTCTTGCCCAGCACCATGAACCTCAAGCTGGTCGACGAGATCGTGCGCGTCGACGACAAGGAGTGCTTTCTGCTCACCCGCGAGCTGGTGCGCCAGGAGGGTATCTTCTGCGGCGGCTCTTCGGGCGCGGCGGTGGCCGGCGCGATCC